>JAAYBA010000262.1 GCA_012719085.1 Planctomycetota bacterium | reverse complement strand
GGCTCGAGCGAATCATCGAGCGGCTCAAGGAAAACAAGAAGCCGATGTGAGGACTCGCAGACCGCTGCAGACCACCGCATCTCGTGTTCAGCCGCAACCGCGCGCCGCAACCGCAACCGGTCAGCGTCTGTCCGGCGGGTATCGGCGGGATTGGGGGCAAGGCAGCGGCGCAACTACTGGAGTTGGGTGCGGAGGGCGTCGGCCTGTTCGAGCAGTTGCTCTCGCGTGAGGTTCTGCTTGGGGGGCAGTTCGAAGGTCCATTCGTATTCGTCGACGATCCGGCCGGGGTAGAGCACGTTCATGAAGAAGTCGAACGGGAAGCGGTCGTGCAGCGGGGCCTTCAGCTCGCGGTGCGTCTCGAGCGTTTCGAACCCTTCCTTGCCGGCGCGGACCCTATAGTCCCCGTACCAGTTGAACGACACGGTCACCGGTGAGACGCCGATCTGCTCGTCGTTGAGTGTGATCAACGCGCCCTGGGGCTCGGTGTTGATCGTCAGTTGCCGTTCGACGCAGCCGCAGCACAGCACAACCGCCACAGCGGCAACGAGAAACAACGATACGGAACGCAAGTGCATACCCACAATCCCTTCAGCCAATTCCGATCCTTCTTGCCCGCCCATTATAGGCGCGAAGGGCTTCTTGAGAAGCGCAAAACCCGGCGGCGATACCTGTCGCCAAAGGTAGGGGCGAGGCATGCCTCGCCCATCAAACCGTCAATCGGCGGGAACGCAGCGGCCCTGGCCCCATTGGCGCAGGGCGCGGACCTTCTCGGCCATCGTGACGGAAAGGGGGGGCGAGACCCTCACGGCGGCGATCAGACGCTCGGTGTCGAGGTCGGCCTTGTCCGCATAGGCGGCGTGCAGGGCCGAGGTGACGGCCTGCTCGATCTCGGCGCCGCTGTAGCCTTCGGACGCCTCGCCGAGCGCCGTCAGATCGAACTTCTCCGGCTCGCGTCCGCGTTTGCGCAGGTGGATCGCGAAGATCTGCTCGCGGACGGGCGCCGTTGGCAGATCGACGAAGAAGATCTCGTCGAAGCGGCCCTTGCGGAGCAGTTCCGGCGGTAGGGCCTCGATGTCATTGGCGGTGGCGACGGTGAAGACGGGGGCTTCGTGCTCCTGCAGCCAGGTGAGCAGGGTGCCGAACATGCGCTGGGACAGCCCGCCGTCGGCGCTGCGGCTGGCGGCCGAGGCGAAGGCCTTCTCGATCTCGTCGATCCAGAGGATCACCGGCGCCATCATCTCCGTCTGCTTCAACGCGTCGCGGAGGTTGTGCTCGGATTCGCCGATGAAGCTGGCGTACAGCGTGCCGGGGTCCAGCCGCAGCAGCGGCTGATGCCACGCCGTGGCGATCGCCTTGGCGCACAGGCTCTTGCCGGCGCCCTGGACGCCCAGCATGAGCACGCCCTTGGGCGGGACCAGGCCGAAGGCCCTGGCCTCGGTGCTGAAGACGTCCAGCCGCTGGTTCAGCCACGTCTTGAGGCGGTTCATCCCGCCGATCTCGCTCAGATCGAGCGGCGTCTGGATGTATTCGAGCAGCCCTCCCTGCTGGACCATGCGCCGCTTGTTGGCGATAACGATGTTGATGTCATCGTCGCTGAACCGCTGGTCGGCGGCCACGGCATCGCTGATGATCCGCATCGCCTGGCGGCGCGTCAGCCCGCGCAGATTCCGGACGATCGTATCGAGGCCCTTCTGGGTGATGCCGATCTCGATGGGCTTCTTGCGCCGCAGGCGCTGGAGCGTGCCGCGAATGATCTGGAGCAACTCCTTCTCGTCGGGAAACGAGATTTCGAACGGCCGCGTGTAGGCCTTGATGGCATCGGGCAGCTTGTCCGTGTGGTCGATCATCACGAGGATCAGGCCCGTGCGGTCGAGGCTGTCGATCATCTCGCGAAGGATCCGCAGGGCCTTGCCGCCCTTGAGGTGCTCGGCCAGATCGAGCGTGACACAGAGCGAACCCGGCCGGGCCTGCGACAGATTGGTCAGCCCGGCGGTAGGGCCGTCCGTGTTGGCGATGGCGGGCCCGCCGTCGATCAGGCCGTCGCGCACCCCCTCGGCGATCGACCAGACCCACATGTCGCGCCGGAGCTTCTCGGCGGTCTTCCGCACGATCTCCAGGGCGCAGTGTTCCTCATGCGTCACGATGGAGAGGCAGCCGTCGCCCCCCTCGATGAGCTGTTCGAGCCGTTCGCAGTCGTTCATGGGCCCTTTCCGGTCTGGGCGTCGCGTCTGTCGGGGCGTCCGCCGCTCCCCGTCGCCCGACAGCCTACCGCAAACCGGCCGGACGGGCAAGTCCCGTCTGCCTTTGCCGCGGTTGACAGTTGCCCTGAGTCTGGATACTCTATGGCCCCATCAAGAACACTCATAAGGACCGATTGGATGAAGATTTCGCTGAACTGGCTGAACGACTACATCGAGACGGGGCTCGCCCCCGAGCGGATTGCGGCGATCCTGAGCGATCTGGGCTTTCCCTGTGAAGGCATCGAGCGGCTCGCAGACGATACCGTGCTGGACGTCGAGGTGACCAGCAACCGGGGTGACTGCCTCAGTCACATCGGGGTCGCGCGGGAACTGGCGGCGGCCACCGGCAAGGAGCTGAGGCTGCCCCAGGTCGATCTGGACGAGATGGACAAGGACGCCTCGGAGTTCGTTCAGGTCGTGATCGCCGAGCCGGACCTGTGCGGCCGATACACCGCGCGGGTGATCGAGGGGGTCAAGGTCGGTCCCTCGCCCGATTGGATGGTCAAGCGGCTCGAAGCCGTCGGCATGCGCAGCGTCAACAACGTCGTCGATGCGACGAACTATGCGATGATGGAGACGGGACAGCCCCCGCATGCGTTTGACTACAGCACGATCAAAGAAGGCAAGATCGTCGTGCGCCGGGCCGTCGCGGGCGAGCGCATCGTCAGCATCGACGGATCGCAGTGCGAGTTGGGCGATCGGATGCTGGTGATCGCCGACGCGAAGCGACCGGTCGCCGTCGCCGGAGTGATGGGCGGGCTGGAGACCGAAGTGAGTGATACGACCACTACGATTCTATTGGAGGAAGCGCACTTCGACCCGGTGTGCGTGCGGACGACCAGCCGGCGTCTGACGCTGCCGTCGGAGGCGGCGTTCCGTTTCGAGCGGATCGTGGATATCGAGAAGATCGACTGGGCGTCGCGACGAACAGCCCAGTTGATCGTCCAGGTCGCCGGCGGTCGCGTGGCCAGGGGCGTGGTGGACGCCTACCCGAGACGGCCGGGGCCCCGCGAAGTGACGATGCGGCTCTCGCGTCTGGGCAAGCTGCTCGGCATTGAGATTCCGTCTGAGACGGTCGTGAACATTCTGTCGGTGCTGTGTTTTGCGCCGCGGGTGTCGGACGATGTGGTGACCTGTTCGGTCCCCACGTGGCGAAGTGACATCCTGCGGGAGGTGGACTTGATCGAAGAGGTCGCCCGCGTTCACGGCTACGACAAGGTCCCCACGCGCCGGCGCATCCGGATCGAGGCGGTGCCCGCCGACGCGCACCAGAAGCTGGCCCAGTCGATCGGCGGGTTCCTCAACGGATGCGGCTTCTACGAGACCGTCACCGTGACGTTCATCGACCGGGCGATAGCGGACCTCTTCGCCGACCGCGATGCGACGGCGAATCTCGGCGTCAAGGACGTCTCTCGTAGGAGCGCCAACCTGCTGCGGCAAACGCTGCTCGGCTCGCTGCTGGAGGTCCTCAAGACGAACGTCAACGCGCGGAATCTGCCGTGCCGCGTCTATGAGATCGCCGATACGTTCCGTCCGACACAGGACGGCAACGCGCTGCCTGACGAAAGAACGAAGGTGGCCCTGATGTGCAGCGGCGATTTCCGCGAGCTACGCGGCGCGGTGGAAGGGCTGATCCGTCACATCGACCGGCGGGCAGCGGTCGATTTCGTTCCGGTGGACCTGCCTTGGGCCGAGGTGGGCGCCGAGGTGACGGTGAACGGCCGCGCGATCGGAGTCGCGGCGGTCTTCTCAGAGTCGGTGCGGAACAAACTCGATTTCAAGGACCTCACCCCGTGCGGCGCCGAGTTGGACTTCGCTGAGTTGATGGCGTTGAAGGGCGCGCCGATTTCCATCCGTCCGGTCCCGCGTTTCCCGGCTGTCGAGCGCGATCTGTCGATCCTGGTGTCCGAAGAGACCCCCTGGCGAGCCATCGCCCAAGCCGTGGCCGCCAGTGCCTCCGCCGAGTTGGAGGACGTGCGGTTCGTCGACATTTATCGCGGAAAGGGCATCGCCTCGGACAAAAAAAGTGTGACGCTTTCGTTACGTTTCCGCGACGAAGACGGGACCCTGACGCACGAGACGGTCGACGCTTATCAGGCCGCCATCGTCCAGGGTCTGAACGATGCCGTGGGCGCCGAGCTCAGGACGCTGTAGGCCGGGCCGGCTGTCGGCGGATCGGGCATCGGCGCCGTGGGCGTCCGATAAGAAGGCTGGCGGCGACAGCTTCATCGCTGTTTGCGACGTGCTCGGCCGCTCCGGCTCACGCCGGAACGTGGTCAACAAGGCGCGTCGCATCGGGCACATATCTGCGTTTTATGAACCTGCGGCGTTGCCGATTCATGCCGGTCTCCCGTCGCCTCTATTCCAAGCAAGCGGGGCGGCGCATCATCTCCTGATTTATCCGGACGTAACCTATTCGGACCCACATTATTCACTTTTTTCTTTACATGGCCTTTCCCGGTGGGTATAATGACCCAAGATGGATAGGCGGCTGAAAGGCGCTGTCCAGTCTGGGGTGTTGGGGTTGTGTCCGCAGGCGTTTCGCGGTCGGATCACCGTGGCGGTGATTTGTGCCGAGCTTGGGGATCGGCCTCATGGGGGTGCGTTGGCCGGGCCAACGCGATTATGGAGGTTGGGCGATGAAAAACGCGCTGAAGTCCTATCATGTCTTTGTGGCCTTTGTGGTGCTGGTGGGGATCGTACCGTTGCGAGTCAACGCAGATCTCTTCGATCACGATTCCGGCTGGGTCATCAACGATCCTCAGATCGCCGCCGTGGCCAACCAGAAGCAGGCAACCGGATTCGTCTATCCGCAGGAGGGTACGTCGTTCTTCAGCTTCGCGGCATTGCCCGTTCGCGACAGCGCTGGCGATCCGCCGGTGACGATCGGCATGTATCAGACGGGGGCGTTTCATCTCGACGGACACGGGTTGCGGCTGAGCGGCTGGGTGCAGACCGAAAACCGCAACGGCCTCTGGGACACCGGCGAGGCGGTCGTGTCGGTCTACGACGCCGATGACACGCTGTTGGCTTGGGCGTCCAGCGGCGCGCTCACCAGCGAGAATCTCGAGTGGCTGCCGTTCGCGGTCGAAGTGGACGCCGTCTGCGGCACCGCCTACTGGCGCGTCGACCTCTATGGTACGGTCTTTGACGGATACTATGTAAATACGTTCTACGACGACGTGCAGCTTGTGTCGCTTCCGGTTCCGGGGGCGGCCCTTCTGGGGCTGCTCGGTCTGGGCGGCAGCGGCGGCCTGCTTCGCTGGCGCCGGCGTACGACCACGATGGCTGCGTAACGTCGTTAGCGCCGCGCACGAGCGCGATCACTTAACCCTGGCCCCTCGGCGGCGAACGATCTTCGTCATCGGCGGGCCGGCGTTGGTTCCGGATCACGCGTGCGGATAGACCCACGGGCCCCGATATTCGCGCCGGAGCAGCTTTCCGGCGTCCAGGTCGCCCACGCACAGTTCCTTCGCACCATCCCAGACGACGCTGCGTCCGAGCTTGTACGACAGCATGCCCAGCAGACTCAGGTTCGTCGAGTAATGAATCGCCTCGATATCGCACACCGGTCGGCGGTCTGTCTCGATCGCATCGAGGAAGTCGGCCCATAGCTCCTTGATGTTCTGTGCGTCGGGGAGATTCAGCTTCGGTTCCTCGTGAATCTCCGACTCGCCCCGACTGCTTGGGTAGAACGTCCAGCCGCGCTGCCAGCCCATGTGGAACGTCCCCTTGGTCCCGTAGAAATAGCACCCGACGCTCTCGGTCTTGTCCGTTGGATTGCCCGCGAACTGCCGGTGTTCCCACGTCAGCGTGAAATCGTCGAACTGGTACGTCGCCACCTGATGGTCGGGCGCATCGGTCGTCTGGTGTTCCGCTGTCAGAATCGGCGCGCCCTTGATCGGTCGGCCGCCGGTCGAATGGACGGTCCTGGGCCATTTCTCCTCCATGATCCACAGAACCTGGTCGAGCCAGTGGACGCCCCAGTCGCCCAGCGTGCCGTTGGCGTAGTCGAGATAGCTGCGGAAGCCGCGCGGATGAATGCCTCCGGCCCACGGGTTATTCGGATCGCCGTTGAACGGCCGCAGCGGGGCCGGGCCGCACCACAGGTCCCAGTTCAGTTCCTTCGGCGGCTCGATATTCTTGCGCGGCCGCTCGGGCCCGCCGCCATACAGCACGAAGCATTTGATCATCCCGATCTTGCCGGCCCGGCCTTCACGGAGGAACTGCCGGCCCGAAACGTTGTGCGGTGAGACCCTCCGGTGCGTGCCCACCTGCACGACTCGATCGGCGGCCCGCGCGGCGTTGACCATCGCGCGGCCCTCCAGGATCGTGTGGCTGATCGGCTTTTCCACGTAGACATGGGCGCCCGCCTGGACGGCGGCGATCGTCGGCAGGGCGTGCCAGTGGTCCGGCGTCGCGACGATGGCGATGTCCGGCTTCTGGGACGCCAACATCTCGCGATAGTCCTCATAGTGCTTGGGCACCTCGCTGGTCCACTTGGCGGCCTCGCCGGCACAGGTGTTGAGCTGCCGACGGTCCACGTCCACCAGCGCCACCGGTTTGCAGCGGCCCGACGCCACCGCCTCGCGCAGGATGTTCGTGCCCCACCAGCCGCAACCGATCAGAGCAGTGCGATAAGTCTTGCCGCGCTGCGCGGTGGCGACGTGAGGAAAGCTGACGGCCAGCCCTGTGGCCAGCGAACTCTTCAGGAAGGTACGGCGATTCATGGACATGGCGAGGCCTCCATCTTCATACGATGCTCGATCCGAGAGCCCGGATTCGTTGTCGTTGCGGCCGGCAGAAGCCGGCTCTCCTCGCTCCAGTATTCGCCAGTGAACCTCAAAGGTCAAGCCAAAAGGCTGCGCACGACGAGCGAGGGTGCGGTCGGCAAATGGTGGCGGATTCGGGTCGTGGCTTCTGAAGATCACTTTCGGAGCGGGCTTCCTCTGTGTGCCATCTCGACCGGAGCCTTTCTTTCTTGTCACCCAGACCGGGTGCCCCCGCAATCCGACCGCACCGACGAGCGTCCCCGCTCATCATCCTCCGTGCGATTCCTTTTGCACTGGCATCTCGTCGGGACGATAGTATCATGGATGTCAAGAAAGATCGCTTCTCAGGGAGTCTGGCCATGACGACACTACTCCGCCATTTGTTCCTGGTTACCTTGGTGATTCTGCCGGCTTCAGCCGGGTGGGGAAAAACGTATCCGCATCGGTGGGTGTTTGTGTCGCGGTCGCTGCGCTTGGATCAGGATGTGACCGACATCGAGCGCATCGTGCGGACGGGGGCGGAGCACGGGATCAACGGGATGGTACTGTCGGCGGGACTGGATCGGCTGGACAGGCAGCCTGACGACTACTTCGAGCGGCTGGCGAAGATCAAGGACCTCTGCGCACGCCACGGTGTGGAGATCGTGCCAAATGTCTTCAGTGTCGGTTATGGGGGCTCGGTCCTGGGGTACGACCGCAATCTCGCGGCGGGCATCCCCGTGATCGATGCACCATTCGTGGTCGAGGGTGGTCGGGCCGGGCTCGATTCAGATGCGCCGACTCGAATGGCCAATCCCGGCTTCGAGCAGTACGAGGGGGATCGGCTGGCGGGGTATCGGTTTCACGATCGGCCGGGCGAGGTGTCGTTCGTCGATACGAAGGTGTTCAACAGCGGCAAGGCGTCGCTGCGCTTTGAGGATTTCGGACGATACGAGCACGGCCATGCCCGCGTGATGCAGGAAGTGGCGGTTGAGCCGCACCGATGCTATCGGCTGCGCTGCCAGGTGAGGACGGAAGGGCTGGAGCCTGCCGGTGCGTTTCGGATTCAGGTGCTGACGGAAGATGGTCGCAGCCTGGCGCCGTTCGATCCGCGCGTCCCAGCGACCAGCGACTGGCGCGAGGTGGTGATGGGATTCAACAGCCTCGATTACGAGAAGGTCAGGATCTACGCGGGGGCGTGGGGCGGCAGAGCAGGACGGTTCTGGATCGACGACTTTGCGCTCGAAGAGGTCGGCCTGCTCAACGTCCTGAGACGGCCCGGCACACCGGTGACGGTGCGCGATACGAAGACGCGGCAGGTGTACGAGGAAGGCAAAGACTTCGGATACATCAAGGACGATCGTCTCAATTTCCGCTTCGACCATGAGTCGCCGACCATCGAGATCCTGCCCAATGGGCGAATCAGGGATGGGCAGCGGCTGAGCGTCAGCTACTATCACGGCATCGCGATCAATCGCGGACAGGTTTCGGTGTGTATGTCCGAGCGAGAGCCTTATGAGATCTGGCGCAGAGCGGCCGAGCTGGTGCACCGGCATCTCGCCCCTTCGAAGTATCTGCTCAGCATGGATGAGATCCGCGCCGCCGGAAGCTGTCGGGCGTGCAAGGATCGAGGCCTGAGTATGGCCGAGGTCCTAGGCGATTGCATCACGAAGCAGGTCGGCATTCTCAAGGGCGTCAACCCCGAGGCCGAGGTGCTGATCTGGTCGGACATGCTCGATCCGCATCACAACGCCCACGGCGACTACTATCTCGTCGAAGGCGACTTTGCCGGCTCGTGGAAACATGTCCCCAAGGACCTGATCATCGTCTGCTGGTATTACGAGAAGCGAAGCGAGAGCCTGCCGTTCTTTTCGTCGCTGGGCTTTCGCACGCTGGCGGGGGCCTACTACGACGGCGACACGCTGGAGAACCCCAAAGGCTGGCTCGAAGCGCTCGACCGAACGCCCAAGGCGATCGGCATCATGTACACCACCTGGCAAGACAAATACGACCTGCTCGCCCCCTTCGGCGACCTGGTCACGAACCGCTGACGGGCAATGTGATGGCACCTGGCGCAAGAAGAAAGGGAGCTCCGGATGGGGCTCCCCTGTGGTGTTTCGGCGTTTGTGGTGCCTCCAGGTGTCAGCGTTTGGCGGTGAGGGCCTTGTAAGCGTTCTCGCCGCCGTTGATCAGATGGATTAACGGGCTGGGGCGATCGAAGCCCTCGATAAACGAGGGCCGAGCCGCCCACGGGGTGACGCTCAGCACGCCGGTCAGGTCCAGCCAGTGCTGCAGGCGGGCCACCGGCAGGTTCCACGTCATGTGGAAGTGATTGGCCGGCGGGTACTGCTTGTACTCGACCATGCTGGCGTACTTGGGTACGACGAAGGTGTGCGGCCAGGTCGGATCCGTCAGGTTGCACATGGCCTTGCCCAACTCTTCCGGCACGTCGGTCGTGTGCGCCTCGTCCCAGATCAGGCTGAACAGCCCCGTGACGCTGCTGTACGCCATGCGGGCGGCGACGCCGTCGATGCCCGCCGGCGTCATGAAGGTGACCGAGTTGCCGCCGCCGGGGAAGTAGCCGGGATCGGCCAGCGGCATCGTCACGCGGTCCATGATCTGCTTGACCGTCGTGCCGGGGGCCGCGGCCCAGTCAAAGGCAGCGCTGCCGGAGTTGTTGCCGTCGACGAGGCCTTTGACGTACCAGTCGGCGGTCTTGTCCAGCTTCTTGAGGCCCAGCTTGGCCGCCAGTTCCTGGATCTCCCACGCTTCCCAGACCTTGCGGAAGTCCATGAACAGCGGGGGATTGCCGCCGCTCAGATAGGTCATGAAGAGCATGGTCAGCAGGCCCTGCATGTCGGCCTCTGT
>JAAYBA010000261.1 GCA_012719085.1 Planctomycetota bacterium | reverse complement strand
GTCTGCGATCGCTCAGCGGCGCGCCGATCGTCGCCGGCGGAGTGGGTTTCAGCACCTTTGCCCGACGGGTCGTCGAGGCGACCGGCGTCGACTTCGGCGTCCACGGTGACGGCGAGCAGGCGACCGTGGCGCTATACCGCCAGTTGCACAACGGACGGGCGTTTGAGACGGTCGATGGGCTCCTCTGGCGGCGCGACGGGCAGATCACCTGCAATCGGCCCGCCTGGCCTTCGAATCTCTCGTTGCCAACGCGGCGGCGCTCGCTGGACAACGCGACGTATTTTGCGCGGGGCGGTCAGTGCGGCATCGAGACCAAGCGAGGCTGCGACCGCCGGTGCCTGTACTGTGCTGATCCCTTGGCTAAGGGCACGCGCAGCCGGGTGCGCCAGCCAAATGAAGTGGCCGACGAGGTCGAGTCGCTCCTGGCGCAAGGGATCGATGTCCTGCACACCTGCGATGCGGAATTCAATATCCCGCGAAATCACGCACTGGCCCTCTGCGAGGAGCTGATTCGGCGTGGTTTGGGCGAGAAGGTACAGTGGTACACGTATCTGGCGGTGACGCCGCTCGATGCCGAGCTGGCGCGGGCCATGAAACGGGCCGGCTGCATCGGGATCAACTTCACAGGCGACTCGGCCAGTGAGATGATGTTGCGGACGTACCGCCAGCCGCATCGTGCCGCCGACTTGGCCGAGGCAGTGCGTTTGTGCCGCGACAATGGGATCAAGGTGATGATCGATCTGCTGCTCGGTGGGCCGGGAGAGACGCCTGAGACGGCCGCCACGACGATTGAGTTCGTCAAGAAGATCGGCCCTGATTGTGCGGGGGCGTCGGTGGGGATTCGCATCTATCCCGGCACCGGCATGGTCGAGAAGGTTGCGAGCGAAGGGCCCGTGGAGACGAACCCCGCCATTCGTCGCAGGTACACCGGTCCATGCGATTTCTTCCAGCCGACATTCTATATCGCTCCCGGTCTCGGGCCTGAACCGGCTCGCCTCGTCAAGGACCTTATCGCCGGGGACCAGCGGTTCTTCGAGCCGACCGAAGAGCATCCCGACGCCGCCACCACCGACCACAACTACAACGACAACGCCGAATTGGTCGACGCCATTGCCCAAGGCGCCCGAGGCGCGTATTGGGACATCCTGCACCGCCTCCGCGCGATGTAATACGGCCGCAAAATGTGTGACGGAGGAAGGCTCTTGTGGTATGATCTCCGTGTGTTGTCGCCCCAGCGGCCGAAGGATCGAATTGGATCGTATTAGCGAGGAAACGGAATGAATCGAGCACTTGCCTTCTGCGTCGCCATCATCGTAGGTTTTGCGAGCATCTCTTTCGGCAGTGAAGCACGTCTGCTGCGTTTCCCTGCGATCCACGGGGACCAGATCGTCTTTACGTATGCCGGCGATCTGTACACCGTCAGCGCCGACGGCGGCGTGGCGCGGAGGCTGACGAGCCACGAGGGATTCGAAATGTTCGCGCGGTTCTCGCCCGATGGCAAGTCCATCGCCTTCACCGGTCAGTACGACGGCAACACGGAGGTGTACCTGATGCCGGCCGGCGGGGGCGTGCCGCAGCGACGGAGCTACACCGCGACCCTCGACCGGGACGATGTGTCCGACCGGATGGGGCCGAACAACATCGTGATGGCCTGGACGCCGGATGGACAGAGGATCGTCTTCCGTTCGCGTCGCCGTTCGTTCAACAGCTTCCAAGGGCGACTGTGCACCGTCCCCGTGGCCGGCGGCCCCGTCGAAGAGCTGCCTTTGCCTCGCGGCGGTTTCTGCTCGCTTTCGCCTGACGGCAACAGACTCGCCTACAACCGTGTCTTTCGTGAGTTCCGCACGTGGAAGCGCTATCGCGGCGGAATGGCCGACGATATCTGGATCTACGATTTCGAAGCCAAGACCACCGAGAACATCACAAACCATCCGGCCCAGGACATTATCCCGATGTGGAAGGGCGAGCGGATCTACTTCCTCTCCGACCGCGACGAGAACGCGCGCATGAACCTGTTCGTGTATGATCTCACCACGAACCAGACGCGTAAGCTGACGGAGTTCGTCGAGTTCGACATCAAGTTCCCTTCGCTGGGCGAGCGTGCAATCGTCTTTGAGAACGGCGGGTACATCTACCGCTTCGACCTCGAAACGGACGAGTGTAAGAAAGTGAACATCACGATCCAGGAGGACCTGCCGGGCGGGCGAGAGGCCTTGGCCACCGTTGCCGACAAGGTGACCAGTTACGACGTTGCCCGCGACGGAAAGCGAGCCGTTTTCGGCGCACGCGGCGACGTCTTCACCGTCCCGGTCAAGTACGGTGAGGTCCGCAATCTGACGGCTACGCCGGGCGTGCATGATCGCAATGCCGTCTGGTCGCCGGACGGGAGGTGGATCGCCTATATTTCTGACACCACGGGGGAAGACGAGATCTGGGTCGTTGCCCAGGACGGCAGCGAGCCGGCCCGGCAGGTGACGAAGAACGCCGAGACGTACAAGTATCGTCTGGCTTGGTCGCCGGACAGCGAGAAGATCCTCTGGGCCGACAAGAGACTGCGTCTGCGCTACGTCCAGGTCGAGAGCGGGCACATCACCGAGGTAGATCGGTCGGACCGGTGGGAGTTTGGCGACTATGCCTGGTCGCCCGATAGCCAGTGGGTGGCCTATGCCCGGGCGGAGCTGGAGGGCATGAACAAGGTCCGTCTCTATTCGCTTCTGGCCAAGACGTCGCACGATGTGACCGACGGCTG
Source organism: Planctomycetota bacterium (assembly GCA_012719085.1). Taxonomy (GTDB): domain Bacteria; phylum Planctomycetota; class Phycisphaerae; order Sedimentisphaerales; family Anaerobacaceae; genus Anaerobaca. The sequence continues at coordinate 6,793 of JAAYBA010000261.1, read as the reverse complement.
GTATAACTCGTCCGATCCGGTCTTCAGTTCCGACGGCAAGTTCCTTTTCTTTGTCTCCGATCGGGATTTCAATCCGATCTACGGGCGAACGGAGTGGAACCACATCTATCGCGACATGTCCCGCATCTATCTTGTCACGCTGGCGAAAGCGACGGAATCGCCGTTCAAGCCGCTCAGCGATGAGGTTGAGATTGAGGAGGCCGAAAAAGACAAGAAGGGCGAGGAGACGAAAGACGCGAACGAGCCAGACGAAAAGGTTGGGGCGAAGGAAGAGAAGGACGACGAGGCGATCCAGGTGGACCTCGATGGAATCAAGGACCGCATTGCCGTCCTGCCGGTTGGAGTATCGAACTACGGCAATCTTCAGGCGGCTGAGGACCAACTCTATTACATCCGGCGGGGTAGCAATGACGGTAGGGCGCAATTGCTCCTGTACGACTTGAACGAGCGTAAGGAGACCGAACTCGGGGCCGTCAACGGATACCGGCTGTCGGCCGACGGAAAGAAGATGCTGGTTGCTTCCGGCGGCAGCTATGCGATCATCGACCGGCCTAAGAGCAAGATCGACATCAAGGACACGCTCGATCTGTCGGGAATGGAGGTCTTCCTCGACAGGCGGGCCGAGTGGAAGCAGATCTTTGACGAGTGCTGGCGGCAGATGCGAGAGTTCTTCTATGTGCCGAACATGCACGGCGTGAACTGGGCGGCCATGCGCCATCGCTACGCGCCGCTCGTCTCATATGTGAACCACCGGGCCGATTTGACCTATATCCTTGGCGAGATGATTGGCGAACTGAACGTCGGACACACCTATGTTGGTGGGGGCGAGTACCCCACACCCAAACGGGTCCCGTTGGGTCTGCTCGGCGCCGAGCTGGAACGGGATGCGGATTCGGGCTATTACCGGATCGCCAGAGTCCTTCGCGGGAAGAACTGGGAGCAAGGCGTGCGGTCGCCGCTGACGGAGATCGGTGTGGACGCCGGCGAAGGCGATTTCATTCTTGCGGTGGACGGCGCCTCGACGGCGGAGGCGACAGATATCCATGAACTGCTGGTCAACAAGGCGGGCCGCCAGGTAACGCTGGAACTCAATTCGCAGCCGACCCGCGAGGGCAGCCGCAAGGTGGTCGTCGTCCCCACGGCCGACGAAGCAGAGCTGTACTACCATGAATGGGTCCAGGGCAATATCGAGAAGGTTGCGCAGGCCACCGACGGCAAGGTCGGCTACATCCACGTGCCCGACATGGGGCCGAACGGCCTGAACAAGTTCGTCGAGCATTTTTACCCGCAGATTCGCAAGAAGGCCCTGATCATCGACGTGCGGGGCAACGGCGGCGGCAACGTCTCGCCGATGCTGATCGAGCGGCTTCGTCGTGAGATCGTTATGATCGAGTTTGCTCGGAACACAGCGCCCGGGCCTGACCCTGAGGCCATGATTTATGGGCCGATGGTCTGCCTGTGTGACGAGTTTTCCGCCTCGGACGGCGACCTGTTCACTTACCGGTTCAAGAAATACAATATGGGCAAGGTGATTGGCAAACGTACATGGGGCGGCGTGGTCGGCATTCGCGGCTCGCTGCCTCTGCTGGATGGCGGCTACCTTAACAAGCCGGAATTCTCGCGATACGATGTGGAAGGCCGCGAGTGGATCATCGAAGGCTACGGTGTCGAGCCGGACATCGTGGTGGACAACGATCCGGCCAAGGAATACGTCGGGATCGACGAGCAGCTTGAAAAAGCCATTGAGGTGATTCTCGAAGCGATCAAGACTCAGGAGAAAGAGGTCCCGCCGCTGCCGCAGTACCCGATCAGATAGGTTGTCCCGTCATGAATCCAGACGGGAAGCCCGTTTCGGCGAACCGGATGTGGTTGTGGTGCGTAGGCCAAGGGATTGCGGTCACGGAAGGTCAGGAGTCCCTATGAAGCTGTTCATTGCCAAAGAGCCCGGCCGTCAGGAAACGCGGGCGGCCTTGTTGCCAAGCGATGCGGGCAGGTTGGTCCAGCTTGGCGCGGAGGTCGAGGTCGCCGCCGGAATCGGCCGGGCGATCAACGTTTCGGACGAGGAGTACGAGAAGGCCGGTGCGAAGGTCTCGAGTGCCCCCAAGGCCTCTCTGGCAGCCGAAATGGTCCTTCGCATGGGTGTCCCCGATACCGACGACGTCGAGCAGATCGGCGAAGGAGCCGTCCACATCAGTCTGCTTGACCCCTTCAACAACACCGAGGTGGTCCAGGCCCTTGCCGCTCGCAAGGTCAGTGCGATCAGCCTGGAGATGATCCCCCGCACAACCATTGCCCAGAAGATGGATGTGCTCAGCTCGCAGGCGAATCTGGCGGGCTATGTGGCGGTGATCCTGGCGGCGTCGCGACAGAACAAGATCCTGCCGATGATGATGACTCCTGCCGGGACGATCGCGCCGGCGCGTGTGTTTGTCATCGGCGCTGGCGTAGCGGGCTTGCAGGCCATTGCGACCGCCAAGCGTCTCGGCGCCCGCGTCGATGCCTTCGACGTACGGCCCGAGGCTCAGGAGCAGATCCTCTCGCTGGGGGCCAAACCACTGAAGGTCGATCTGGGCGAGACGGGGCAGACCAAGGATGGCTATGCGAAGAAGCTGACCGACGAACAACTGGCCAAACAACGCGAGGCGATGGCCCGGCAGTGTGCCCTGTCCGATATCGTGATCACGACCGCCAAGGTCTTTGGCAAGAAGGCCCCGCTGATCGTGACCAACGAGATGATCGATGGGATGCAGCCCGGCAGCGTGATCGTCGATCTGGCGGTCGAGACGGGTGGCAACGTCGAGGGCTCCAAGCCCGACAAGGAGGTCCAGCGGCATGGGGTGACGATCATCGGGCGGCTGGAACTGCCCCGTCGCGTACCCGCAGCCGCCAGCCAGATGTTCAGCAGCAATCTGTACAACTTCGTCGAGCACTTCTGGCACAAGGAAACCAAGCGATTCATCCTCAATCGAGAGGATGCCATCATTCAAGGATGCCTGATCACGCACGCAGGAGAAATCGTGCATCCGGCCATCCAGGAGGCCATTGCGTAGAAGGAGTCGGCTGTGGAGCTCAATGCAACGACGATCCCCTTGTTGTTCTTCGTATTCGTTCTGGCGATGTTCCTTGGCGTCGAGCTGATCAAGAAGGTCCCCTCGCAGTTGCACACGCCGCTGATGTCAGGCTCGAACGCGATCTCGGGCATCACCATCGTCGGAGCCCTGATCGCTTCAAGTCGGGAAGGCGGCACGGCGATCGCCACATTGTTGGCGGTCCTGGCGGTGGCGTTCGCCACGATCAACGTCGTCGGGGGCTATCTGGTGACCGACCGGATGTTGGAGATGTTCAAGACCAAGGCCAAGGACGGGGGCAAGCCATGAATCCGGAGCTTCTCAGGGGGCTGTTCTACATCGTTGCCTCGATCTTCTTCATTTTCGGCCTGAAGATGCTCAGCTCGCAGGCCACGGCCCGGCGGGGCAATCTCGTCTCTGCGGTCGGGATGCTGATCGCTGTTGTCACGACGCTCACGGCGATGGAGGACATCCGCTGGTTCTGGATCGTGTTCGGTGCGGGTCTCGGCTGTGTGGTGGGTGTACTGGCCGCCCGGCTGGTGAAGATGACCGCCATGCCGGAGATGGTCGGGCTATTCAACGGGTTCGGTGGCTTGGCCAGTCTGCTCGTCGGCTGGTCGGAGTATCACGGCAAGTGGGCCGTCGCCGACCCGGTGAGTCTGTTCACAACGGTCGCGATTTTTCTGACTGTCCTCATCGGGGCGGTGACGTTCTCGGGCTCTCTGGTGGCGTACGGCAAGCTCTCGGCGCTGATTGAAGGCCGGCCCATCTTGTACAAGAGGCAGAATCTCGTCAATGCCTTCGTGCTCGGCGCGATCGCGGCCTTGGGCGTTCTGTTCTGCGCGCAGAAGCTCGACCAACTCAGTGGCGGCGGCTATGCCCTTGTCTATCTCGAACTGATCGCGATCGTTGTTCTGGCTCTGGTCCTGGGGGTGCTCTCAACGATCCCGATCGGCGGGGCGGACATGCCGGTGGTCATTTGCCTTCTGAACAGCTATTCCGGGTTGGCGGCCTGCGCCGCCGGCTTCGTCATCGGCAACAACGTCCTGATCGTTTCGGGTTCACTGGTCGGAGCCTCCGGGCTGATCCTCACGCGAATCATGTGCAAGGCCATGAACCGCTCGCTGGCCAACGTCCTGTTCAGCGGCTTTGGCTCGGCCACCTCGGCCAAAGCGGCCGGCTACCAGGGGCAGGCCAATCCCATCGCGGCCTCCGACGCCTATCTCATTCTGGAGGCGGCGCGCAACGTGGTCTTCGTTCCTGGGTACGGCATGGCCGCCGCCCAGGCCCAGCACGTCGTACGCGAGCTGGGAGAACTGCTGGGCAACAACGGCGCCGAGGTGCGGTACTGCATCCATCCGGTGGCTGGACGGATGCCGGGACATATGAACGTTCTGCTGGCTGAGGCGAACGTCCCCTATGAGATGCTGGTCGAGCCGCAGGACGTCAATCCGACGATGGGAACAGTGGATGTGGCGATCGTCATCGGCGCCAACGACGTGGTCAACCCCGCCGCCAAGGAGGACCAGGCCAGTCCGCTCTGGGGCATGCCGATCATCGAGGTCGATCGTGCGCAGACCTGCATCGTGCTGAAACGATCTCTGAACCCCGGCTTTGCCGGTGTGGACAACCCACTGTTCTTCAAGTCGAATACCCGAATGCTGTTCGGTGACGCGAAGGCGTCGGTCGCGGCGATGGTGTCGGAGTTCAAGCAATAGCCCCATCGGCAAGCTCCGCTTGCCACCGCCACTCAGTGAGGGGATTCGAGATGACGTCTCAACACAGAACAACGTTTTTCGCGGCCTCTGTGCTCTTGCTGGCCGGTGTGATGAATCTCCCATGCCGCTCTGAGGTTCCGTTCGACCGCGTCGTGGTCGACGAGCACGGCCCGAAGGACCCCTGGGCCAAGATCTTCGCGGACATCAATGGCGACGGATTTGTGGACATCGTGATCGGCGGGCGCGCCGGCCCGCTGGTGTGGTATGCGTATCCCGACTGGAGCCGGGCGGAGATTTGTCGCGGAGGCTACGACACGGTCGATGGCGAAGCGGGTGACCTCGACGGCGATGGCGACCTGGACATCGTCATGGGAGGTCTCTTCTGGTACGAGAATCCGCGGATCCAAGGCGGCTCGGCTGGAACCTGGCGGAGCCACGAGATTGCCAAGCATCCGACCCACGACATCGAGCTGGGCGATCTGGATGGCGACGGCCTTCTGGACGTCGTCACGAGGAACCAGTCCGAGTTCGGCGCGAAGGCCGGGAACGAGATCCATCTATGGTATCAAAGACCAGGCGCGCCGTGGCTCCGAAAGGTGCTCGACTGTCCCCATGGGGAAGGCATCGAAACGTACGATCTCGACAGCGACGGCGATCTCGACGTCGTGATCGGCGGAATCTGGTTTGAAAACCGTCTCGAGATGTCCTGGCCTGCTCAGCCGTTCGGCCAGTGGCATTCCAATGCGACCGTGCAAGTCGGTGATATCAACAAGGACGGCCGGCCCGACGTGGTTCTGTCTCCTTCGGAATTGAAGGGCAGTTTCCATAGGCTGTCCTGGTTTGAATCGCCGCCGGACCCCAAGAGGCCGGACTGGATCGAGCATGTGATTGCCGATCGCGTCGAGTGTGTGATCCACGGGCTTGTCGTGGCCGACGTCGATGGCGACGGCCTGTTGGACGTCGTCTCATCGGAGATGCACCAGGGCGTCGATCCCGATGAAGTGGTGGTCCACCTCAACCGGCAAAACGGCGCTGCCTGGGCCCGGCAGGTGATTTCCATCAGGGGTTCGCACTGCATTCAGGCAGCCGATGTCGGCTCCGACGGCGACGTCGACATCCTGGGCGCCAACTGGAGCGGCGACTATCAGCCCATCGAACTGTGGCTCAACAGGACCTCGGACCGCAAGGCAGACAACTCGCGCTGACCACGCCGCAGCGTAGTCAGAGCCGCCAGGGGCTGCGCATGGCGCGGGCCATCATGCGGTCGGCCTCCGGGTCATTGACGAATCGCTCCGCTTCGACGTCCCACGTGAGCTTGCGTCCCAGCCGCAGGCAGATGTTCGCGATGTGGCAGGTGGTGGTGGACCGGTGAGCCACCTCGGGCGGCGCGATGGTCTTGGCGCGCGTCTTGACGCAGTCGAGGAAGTTGCGGTGGTGGCCCATCATGTACTCGTAGTCTCTCTGGCTGCCGCTGAGCTTCCGCAGGATCTCCTCGCTTGAGGCGGTGACCTTTCCCGTGTCATCGGTGCTGACCCAGCCTTCGGTGCCGACGAACTTGTTGCCGCGCGGACCCCGGCCCGGCTCGGTCTCGTCGTGGATGATCATCTTGACGCCGTTGGGATAGGTCGCGACGACGCCGAATCGCACCGGCGTGTTGTACAGGCCCTCTTTGGGGAATTCGGCCCAGCCTTCATATTCGGTCGGGCCGGAGTACTGGGTGCCGTTGGCCCACTGGGCCAAGTCGTTGAAATGCGCGCCGAGGTCGGTGAGCTGTCCGCCCGAGTAGTCGTACAGCCAGCGGAACGTGCTGTGACATCGCCTCGGGGTGTATGGTTCGTAGGGGGCCGGCCCGAGCCAGCGGTCGTAGTCGAACCCGTCTGGAATGGGCTCGGGCTTCTGAGGCGGGCAGGTCGGACCATTGTGGTAGTAGCAGTGCAACTCCTGAAGCCGGCCGAGCATGCCGCTCTGGGCGATGTCCACTCCGAAGCGGAAACAGGCGTTGCTGCG
>JAAYBA010000031.1 GCA_012719085.1 Planctomycetota bacterium | reverse complement strand
TCGCGCGGCAACGTGGTGAACCCCGACCAGGTCGTGACGGACTACGGCGCCGATTCGATGCGGCTGTACGAGATGTTCATGGGCCCGCTGGAGGCGATGAAGCCCTGGAGCATGAACGGGGTGCAGGGCGTGCACCGGTTCCTGCAGAAGACCTGGCGACTGGTCGTCGAGGAAGAGACGGGCCGGCTCTCGCCCGCCGTCCAGGACGCCCCGGCCGACGAAGAGACGCTGCGCCTGCTGCACCAGACCATCAAGAAGGTCGGCGACGACGTCGAGTCGTTCGGCTTCAACACCGCCATCAGCGCGATGATGATCCTCGTCAATCACCTCGGCCGCCTGCAGGTGCGGCCGAAGTCGGTGTTGGAATCCCTCGTGCTGGTCCTGGCGCCCTTCGCTCCGCACCTTGCCGAGGAACTCTGGCAGCGGCTGGGCCATGCGGGCAGTCTGGCCCACGAGCCCTGGCCGTCGTATGACAAGGGGCTCATCCGGGAAAAGCAGATCGAGCTGGCGGTCCAGGTCAATGGGAAGATCAAGGACCGCATTGTAGTGGCCGCTGAGGCGGGCGAAGAGGCCATCCGGGCCGAGGCCCTTCGCAGCGACAAGGTCGTCGAGGCCCTGGCGGGCAAGGCCCCGAGGAAGGTCATCGTCATCAAGTCGCGACTGGTCAATGTCGTCGTCTGATTGCCCTGAAGGAGCCGGCATGTACCTGGAGATCGAAGCGAAACTCAAAGTGGATTCGTTCGAACCGGTGGAAGGCCGGTTGGTCGAGCAGGCCGCGTCGCTCGTCTCCGAGGCGATCCAGACCGATATCTACTTCGACACCGCCGCCGGCGATCTGACGCGGACCGATCGATGTCTGCGCCTTCGGCTTGAGGCGATGCACGGGCAGGAGTACTTCGTCCTGACGTACAAAGGCCCCAAGCAGGCCGACGACTTCAAGAGGCGCAAGGAGGTGAACCTCAATGTCACCGATGCCGCGGCGGTGGAGTCTCTGCTGGAAGGGCTGGGATACCGGCGCGCGTTGGCCTTCAACAAGCGGCGTCGAGAATGGAAGCTGAACGACTGCCTCGTCGCGCTGGACACGTTGCCGCTGATCGGCACGTTCGTGGAGATCGAAGGCGTCAACTCCTCGATCATCCGGAGCGTGCAGGAGACATTGGGATTGACCGATGTTCCGCACGTCATGGACAGCTACGCCTGCCTGATGGAGGCGGCGCTGTCCCGTCTCGAATCGAAACGGAGGGAGGTGTTCCTGTGACGATACGGTTCGAGCCAGCATGAAGCCATCCGACGGCTATATCAAGTGCATCATCAATCCGAAATCGGGCGCCAGCAGCGGCAAGTTCGTCTGTCGGCGATTCTGTCGCCATCTGAACCAGCGCGGGTACGACGTGCGCATCGCGACGTCGAGATCGCTTGAACACGTGTGCGAGTTGGCGACCGATGCGGCGGTCGATCCCGATTGTGCGCTGGTCGTCGTGGCCGGCGGGGACGGGACGATTCGCGAGGCCGCCCACGGCATGGAAGGCAGCGCCAAGCCGCTGTTGATCGTGCCGTGCGGCACGGAGAACCTGCTGGCCAACGAGTTGGGGTTTGACCGGTGGCTCGAGACGCTCGTTCGGACATTCGAGGGTGGCCTCACGCGGCCGCTCGATCTGGGCACGGCCAACGGCAAGTGTTTCACGTCCATCGTCGGGTTCGGCTTTGACGGCGACGTCGTTGGGCGGGTCCACCGACGTCGCACCGGGCACATCAACCACTTCGACTATGTGCATCCGCTCTGGCGCACCTTCTGGGAGCACCGGTTCGATCCGATGACGGTGGTTGTGGACGGTCGCGAGGTCTTTGCAGGTCCGGGCATGGTGTTCGTCGGAAACATCTCACGGTATGCCATCGGACTTCAGATCCTCCGTCATGCCGATTTCAGCGACGGGTGGCTCGACGTCTGCATCTATCGGTGCGCGGGACGAATTCACCTGGCCAAGCATTCGGTGCTGACGGTTCTCAAGCAGCACGCGAGGTGCCGTGACGTCATCTATACCCAGGGCCGGCACATCACGGTCAGTTCGCTGGCGCCTGCCATCCGCACCGAAATGGACGGCGATCCCGGGCCTTCGCTGCCGGTGCACATCGAGGTGTTGCCCGGTGCGGTGCAATGCCTGGTCCCGCCGGGCGCCAAGCCGGCCGGCATCCGAACCCGAATCGCTCGTTCGTTTCGCTGATCGCATCGTCTTGTCGGACACGGCGTTCGTCGGTATCATGGCGCCCAAAAGAAAAGCTCAGATTGGATATCTCAGATGAACTTCGACATTGGCAATGTCCGTATCGGCTCGGGTGAGCCGCTGTTCGTGATGGCCGGTCCCTGTGTGATCGAGAGTCTCGACGGGTGTCTGCAAATCGCCGAGCGACTGAAGCAGATCGCGCAGCGAACGGGCGTGGGAATGCTCTTCAAAGCCAGCTTCGACAAGGCCAACCGCAGCAGCATATCGAGCTTTCGCGGGCCGGGTCTGGACGAAGGGTTGCGCGTTCTGGAAACGGTACGTGCCAAGACGGGTCTGCCGGTGATGACCGACGTTCACGAGTCCGGGCAGGCGGCGCCGGTCGGGGCCGTCGTGGACTGCGTGCAGATCCCGGCGTTTCTGTGCCGGCAAACCGACCTGCTCTGCGCGTGCGCCGCGACGGGCAAGCCCGTCAACGTCAAGAAGGGGCAGTTCCTCTCGCCCGACGAGATGGGCAACGTTGTCGAGAAGGTTCGGGCCTGCAAGAACGACCGCATCCTGCTGACCGAGCGCGGGACGTTCTTCGGCTACAACCGGCTGGTCAACGACATGACCGCCATCGAAGGCATGAAACGACTGGGCTGTCCGGTCGTCTTCGATGCTACCCACAGCACGCAGCAGCCCGGCGGGCTCGGCACCGCCAGCGGCGGGCGGCGTGAGATGGCCCCCATCCTTGCCCGAGCGGCGGTGGCCGCCGGCGCCGACGGGCTGTTTCTCGAAGTCCATCCCAACCCTGAAAAGGCCAGGTCCGACGCCGGATCGGTTCTGCCGCTGGATTGGCTGGAGGAGTTGATCGCCATCAGTCTGAAGATTCACAGGATCGTCCATGGTTGATCGAGATGCCAACGAGGTTGGTTACATCTACGGCCCCGTTCCCTCCCGCCGGCTGGGGCGAAGCCTTGGTATCGACGTCGTGCCCGCCAAGATTTGCACGCTCGACTGCGTGTACTGCCAGATCGGAAGGACCACCGAGAAGAGCACGGTCCGCCGCCCGTTTTTCGATGTGCAGGAGGTGCTCGATGAACTGGCGGGCAAGCTGGCCGGGGGCGTCGAGGCTGACTACATCACGATCGGCGGATCGGGTGAACCCACGCTCAACTCGCAGATCGGGCTCTTGATCGACGGCATCCGCGCGATCACGAAGATTCCCGTAGCCATCATTACGAACGGCACCTTGCTCTATCGGCCGGATGTGCGGGCCGACTGCGCCAAGGCGGATCTGGTCGTCCCGTCGCTGGATGCCGCCGATGCGGAGGCGTTCGAAGCCGTGAACCGGCCGGCATCGGATATCAGCATTGAGAAGCTGGTTTCCGGGCTCGCCCGGTTTCGGGAAGAGTACAGCGGGCAGATCTGGCTGGAGGTGTTCCTGATCGAGGGGATGAACACCACCGCGGATCAGATCGCGGCCCTCAAACGACACATCGACCGCATCCGGCCGGACCGAATTCAGCTCAACAGTGCTGTCCGGCCCGCTGCGGAGCCCGGAATCGAGGCGATCGGCCGTCAACGTATGGATGAAATCGCCCGCCGGATCGGCGGCAACTGCGAGGTTGTCGGGGCCGCTCCGCAGGCCCGCGCCGACCGCCACGTCCAACGGACCTCGGCGGATGTCTTATCAATGCTGAAACGGCGGCCCTGCCGTCTCGAAGACATCTGCGCCGGCATCGGGATCAGCCGCAATGAGGCCGTCAAACACATCACCCTGCTTCTCGATGAGAAGGCCATCACCTCCGAACGCCAGGGGGGCGTCACCTACTACTGCACCCGCTCGGACTGACCCCAAAGGGCGCCTGAAGTACCGCATTGGTTCTCACCGCGAAAGACCTATCTTCGGACCTCATCGGGGGAATGCCCGATATTCACGCCCAGTTTTTGTAAAGAGCGACACGCAATTGGCCGATAAATGTGTGTAGCGTCCCGCGAAGGCCGGATCGCGCCGAGCGTTTCGGCTTGGGCCTTCGGTTGGTGTTGCGTCCGATACGGCGTGGAACGCGGCCGAATGAGGTGCCGACATGAAGCGATTGCAGCGACAACTGGTTTTGAACAAAGGGGCCGAGAAGTTCATCTTCCGCTACGAACAGGGACGCGAAGACGAGCTTCTGGATGCCCTGGTCGATCAGGTGAAGGACCACCGGACGGACTTCGACTGGTTCGATGCGGCGGTGCTCAGTTTCAAACTGAGCCAGATGTTGATCGGTCGCGCCGAGGGACTCCTCGCCGGTGACTCCGATGTGACATTGGTGCACTGAGTGAAACGACTCGCTCTTTTGTGGAGAGCGTGCTCGCGTGAATAGAGCCGGGAACAACTAGGTGATCGATGATGCCGATAGATGAAGTGGGTAGGTGGACTATGGAAGACAATCATGCGATAGTCGAGCAGTTCCTGAACTATCTCAAGTTTGAGAAGCGGTTCTCGGAGCATACCGCCAAGTGCTACGGCGCCGATCTGGCGCAGTTCGGAGATTTCCTGCTCCAGAGCTGCGAGGGTGACCTCTCGGAGGAGCAGGGCGCATTGGATCACGCACACGGCGGCACCGCCACCGCGACGGCCGTCCAGACGGTGCAGGACGTCGATCAGCTCCTGCTGGCTGCCGACGTCAACGAGGCGCGCGCCTACCTGGCCCACCTCAACGGCAAGGCCTATTCAAAGGCGACGATCGCCCGGAAGCTGGCGACGCTGCGCAGCTTCTACAAGTTCATGGTCAAGACGAACCGCCGCAGCTCGAACCCGTTGACGGCCGTCCGTACGCCGAAGCAGGACAAGAAGCTCCCGCGATTCCTGGAATATGAAGAGATCAAACGCCTTCTCGATACTCCGCCGACGGAAACGTGGCTGGGCGCTCGCGATCGGGCGATCCTCGAGACGCTGTATAGCACGGGCATCCGGGTCAGCGAGCTGGTCGCGCTGAACATGGACGACGTCGATTTCCTCGGCGAGATCATCCATATTCGCGGCAAAGGCAAGAAGGAGCGGATCGCCCCGATCAGCTCGTCGGCCCTGCAGGCGATTCAGCGCTATATGGAGTTCCGCAACAAGCGGTCGCAGAGCAACAGCAATTTCGACGCGAAGGTGCTGTTCGTCAACAAGCACGGGCAGCGCCTGAGCACCCGCAGCGTCCGCCGCAAGATGGACAAATACCTCAAGATGGCCGGGCTGGACCCGAACATCAGCCCGCACACGCTGCGGCACAGTTTTGCGACCCACATGCTCAACAACGGGGCCGACCTGCGAAGCGTGCAGGAGCTGCTCGGGCACCAGTCGCTCTCGACGACCCAGGTCTACACGCACCTGACCACCCGCAAGCTCAAGGAGGTCTACGACAATGCCCATCCGAGGGAAGAGTTCGGGCAGGACGTGTACGCTCCCTATGAAGGGCCGCAAGAGTGGTCGGGCGGCGACGAGTCGCTGTAGCGGCGATGGAGCGAAGGTGGGGCAGATGCCGGCCTTCGAATGATGCAGGACAATGCGAAAGGCTGCCCGCTCGGGCGGCCTTTCGTCTGCGCCGCCGGGCCGGGGGATCGCACAATCCCGACATTTCAGGGAAGTTCGAAAAAAAACCTTGATTCTTCCACCCATGCATCCTACCATAAGCACGTTGCCCTTAGAGGGCGGTTAGCTCAGTTGGCTAGAGCGCCTGCTCGACACGCAGGAGGTCGTTGGTTCAAGTCCAATACCGCCCATTTCCCTTTGCCCTCATCCTCGGGGTATTCCCGGCAGTTCCTTCCCGTGGCGGGCCATGCGTTCATGGATTTTCGTCGCAAGGCG
>JAAYBA010000260.1 GCA_012719085.1 Planctomycetota bacterium | reverse complement strand
GCCCGGACGGCAGCCTCTTCCACCGGTGTCAACACTACAGATTTGTCTTCTTGCATGGGTCTCAGTTGGTCAGGCCTGCGATGGCCGCTCCGATCAGCGTGGCGTTCTCGACGCTGACGATTTCATAGTAGATGTTCTTTTGGTCCACGAGATATTGCTTGAGGTAGTATTCCACCTTCGGGCGCAGGCCCTTGAGGTGGTAGAACGTCGTGCCCTCGGCGACGATGCAGACGGGCCGGCAGGGGTTCTGTCCCTTGCCCGACTTGATCGCGGCTGACGAGAGATTGGCGGCGGTCAGCTTGGCTGCCCGCTCGATGAGTGCATCGACCAGGTAGTACACCGCCGAGACGTCCGGTCCGGCGCCGGCCAGCGCTCTGCCCAGCACGTTGTCGGCGCTCTCCGGGCGACTGAGAAACTCGCTGACGTCCTTGGTCGTCACTTCCTTGATCGCCAGCAGCCTGCCGGCGGCAGCCTTGCCGAACAGGCCTTCCTCGGCCCCCTGGCGGATCGTCGCAAAGCACAGCGGCCCGAGATAGGCGCCTGAGATCATCTTCTCGAAGGTGTTGATCCCCGGGTTGGCGCTGGCGGCGTTGAACTGCTCGTCGATGCCGCCGCGAGGGGCCTTGCCGAACCCGCCCGACTCGACGTTGACGATCTGGCTCCTGGCGGCGTTCAGGCCCTTGGCCTTGCTGATGTTGGCATTGTGCTCGACATAGGCAGTGTTGGTTCCCGTGCCGAGGATGAACCCGATGTAGCTGTCGTAGTTGCGGCCGTCGGAGGTGCCCCGACCGGCCAGCAGCGTGGCAACCGTGTCGTTGAGCAGCACCATCTGCTTGGCGTCCGAACTGGTGGACTCGACGATGGCGGCGTTGAGCCCTTCGCCGATCATCTTGCCGACCACCTCGGGGGCCTTGATCTCCTTGGAGAAATACAGGACGCGTCCGTCCTTATTGGGTGACATCTCGATCGGGTAAGAGAAGCAGAACCCCACGCACTCGCTCTTGTCGATGATGTCGGCGACGTAGCCGGCCATGGTGCCGAAGAAGTGCTCCCGGCTGACTTCTTTTTTGATGCCCGGCATGGGGAAGACCCGAAAATCGGCGATTTCGGGATCGCCTTGCTCCTTGAAGCAGACCGTCGCGACGCGGAAGTTGGTCCCGCCGGCGTCCATGACGATTACCGGCTTGTTCCGGGGCAGCTCCTGCTCGGTCTCGATATAGGTCGGCAGCATGGCCAGCGAGCTTTCAGGGCCGGCGAGGCCCTTGGCCATCTCGTCCAGGAACGAATCGCAGGTCTTCTCGATGCTGATATCGGCGTGGAACATGCCGTGCTTCTGGAGAAACGATTCGATCTTGCCTTTGATCTCATCCACCGGCCGGTCTCCTTCTGTTTTGGTTTGCTCCATTGGTCTGGTCAGTCAGAATATCCATTCGGGTGCTCGCTGTGCCACTGCCAGGCGGTCGCCACCATCGTCTCCAGCTCCGCCTTCTGACAGGTCCAGCCCAGCTCTCGTCTGGCCTTGCTCGCGTCGCTGGTCAACACCGCCGGGTCGCCCGGTCGGCGGTTGGTCTCGACGATCTTGAAGTCCCTGCCCGAGACCTGCCGGACCGTCTCGATCACTTCGCGAACCGAGTAGCCCTGGCCGTTGCCCAGGTTATAGACCTGTTCGGGCCGTTCGTCCAGCTTGCCCAGCGCCAGCAGATGGGCCCGGCAGAGGTCATCGACGTGGATGTAGTCGCGGATGCAGGTCCCATCGGGGGTGTCGTAGTCGGTTCCGTAGATTTTGATGTCGGCTCGCTTGCCCATTGCGGCCTGGATGGTCAGAGGGATCAGGTGTGATTCGGGCCGGTGGTCCTCCCCGCACAGGCCGTTGTTGCCGGCCCCGCAGGCGTTGAAATACCTCAAAGCCGCATACTGCAGCCGGCCCGCTTCGCTCTGGTAATGGCACATCCTTTCGACGGCCCACTTGCTCTCCCCATAGGGGTTGATCGGGGCCTTGGGCATCTCCTCGGTGATCGGCGTGGTCTCGGGCATGCCGTAGACCGCCGCGGTACTGCTGAACACGAACCGTCCTACTCCTGCCGACTCCATCGCTGAGAGCAGGTTCTGCGTGTTCGAGGTGTTGTTTCGATAGTACTTCAGCGGTTCCTGGACCGATTCGCCGACTTCGATCCAGGCGGCGAAGTGCATCACAGCGTCAATCCCCCGGCCGCGGAGCGTCTGGAGAAGCAGATCGTAGTCGGCCAGATCGCCGGCGATGATCTCCACGTTGCGGACGGCCGCCCGGTGTCCCTTGCTGAAGTTGTCGAATACTACCGGCTCATGGCCCTCGGCGGCCAGAAGAGCAGTCATGTTGCTGCCGATATATCCGGCGCCGCCGCAAACAAGGATCCTCATGTCGTTTGGTCTTTCCTGGACTGCTCGATGTTTCGTGCGATTCTTCTCAATATTTCGGCGGCCAACTTTGGGTCTTCGCCCAGCTCGATCCAGTGCATCGCCTCTCTCTGTGAAGGATGCAGGTCGATCCGTTGCGTCGTCGGCCTGCTGTGCGAGTGGATTCGATAAGCCTGCGAAACGCTCGCCACCTCGTTTTCGGGCAGACTCAGCCTCTGTACACGCGTAATGCATTGCACGTGGACCTGGCCGTCTGCCTCGAACACGTCAACGCGGACCGACCTGCGCAGCGTCTGGAGGTTGGCCTCCAGGGTGCTGGCGGCGCCGACGTTGTCCGATCGCCAGAACTCGAAGAACTGGCCGCCGGTTAGCGGCAGCGTCCGAACGACGCCGGCTTGCGCGTCGGCCTTCTCCACGACGAACTGCATCCGCCGCAAAGTGGTTTCGATTGCGTCGATTGCCTGGTCCGATGTAACATTTGGTATTGTAATGGCTTGCGTATCTTCCGAGCGGAGATGTTGGCCGGCGCAACCGGCGGCGAGCACGGCACCAAACAGCGCCAAGAAGAGACTGAGTTTCGCGGGTCTGGTCATTGGAATCCTTACACCCAGGCTGTAAGCAAACGGCGATTATACGACTGGGCTCGGCCGGGCTCAAGCGCGATCGGCCGACAACCGTGAGAATCTCCGGCCCGTCGCATCACGGCCGCGCGATTCACCGGCGACTCGGCGAATCGCACGATTCCGCTTGCTTTGCGTGCCACGATGCTAAAGCCGGGGTTCTTCCTACGCCGATATGGCTGATGAAACCCGGCCTGACAATGGGAGTGTGTCGTTACGATGTCGTCGATCCAAAGGCAATCGATTACCGCAGAACTCCGTTCGCTGCCCCTAGGGCGGACGGTCATCGAATTCCTCGACTACCTCGTGGTCGAGGCGGGTCTTTCGGAGAACACCATTCTCGCATACGGCCGCGACCTCAGGGGGTTCCTGCGGTATTGCCAGACGCGCGGGATCGAAAAGGTCGCAGACCTCAAGCCTATCGTTGTGCAGGGGTATATCCACGAGCAGGCTCGCGGCCCCAAGGGCGAGAACACAATGAAGCGCGCCCTGGTTGCGATTCGCATGCTGCTGCGGTTTGGCAAGCTGACCGGCCTGATCGACGACGACGGGGCCGACGTGCTTGAAACACCGAAGACATGGTATAGATTGCCGGTGGTCTGCAACAAGCAGCAGGTGGCCAAGCTGTTGGGGGCCCCCATCTCTGGCGAGCCGTTCTACCTTCGCGACCGGGCGATGCTCGAGCTTCTGTACGCCACCGGCGTCCGGGCAAGCGAACTGGCGGGTCTGAAGATTCCCGATCTGAACTTTGACGTTGGATATGTGCGATGTCTGGGAAAAGGAAACAAGGAGCGAGTGATTCCCGTCGGTAAGAGCGCCGTTGCCGCGACGCGGGAGTATCTTGCGCACCTGCGACCGAGATTGGCCAGGCCCGGCAGTGGCGTGCACCTGCTGCTCTCGCGAACAGGAAGGCCACTGACGCGTATTGAAATATGGAGACTGGTCAAGAAGTATGCGATTCGAGCAGGGATGCCGCGCAATCTGACGGTCCACACGCTGCGCCATTGCTTTGCGACACATCTGCTCAGTGGCGGGGCAGATCTACGGAGTGTACAGGAGATGCTGGGCCACGTGGACGTGGCAACGACCCAGATCTACACGCATGTGGACCATGAGCGATTGCGGCAGATTCACAGGCAGTTTCACCCAAGGCCATGAGCCTTGACGCAAGGGCGCGACTCCGGTCGCCGTGACGAGCGAGATTGTGCTCTCGTGTCGGAAAATGGCGAGATTCGCGTTTTATGGAGTTGACTTCGGTCGGTTATCAGGGCTATTATAGCGGATGACAGAATAGGCAAGCATCTTCTTAAGGTTTCTCCAATGAACGCTCGGCGGTGCGGCACGCTTTTGCTACTCCTGGCGATCGGATCCTTCCAATGCCTCTGGGCTCAGGAAGCCGCACCGGTGCCGCCGCAGGAGGCCGGGCAGGCGGAAATCGACAAGCAGGTCAAGCTCAACAAGAGCATTCTTCTCGAAGGCAAGGACGAACGGACGCGGATGGACGCCGCGACCTTGCTGCTGCTCAGCGAGAGCCGCGAGGCGCGCCGGGAAGTGCTCAACGCTCTTCGCGATCCGAACAACCCCGCCGCCCGCGTGGCTGTCTGCCGGGCCATTGTCGCTGCACGCGACAACAGACGCCAGATTGCCGCCAGGGAGGAGTTCGTCGAGCCTCTGATGGCCCTTCTCAGTACTGAAAACGATCCTGGACGAGCCGAGTTGGCCGCGCAGGCCCTGTTGCTATTCAGCTATGAGAGCATCCAGAGGCGGCTTGAGACGCTGATCTCCGATGCCAACACGCCCGAAACAGCACGCCTGAA
Source organism: Planctomycetota bacterium (assembly GCA_012719085.1). Lineage (GTDB taxonomy): Bacteria > Planctomycetota > Phycisphaerae > Sedimentisphaerales > Anaerobacaceae > Anaerobaca. Next base: position 17,536 of record JAAYBA010000260.1, on the reverse strand, counting down.
CGCGGTCAGGGCCCTGAAGTACCAGCCTGATGAGAGGGCCGTCTTCAAGTTGATCGACTTGGTGGAAAGCCCGGTGCCGGGGGTGGCCGAGCAATCGAGAACAGCGCTGGCTGTTCTGGGCCTGGCCGTTCCAGACGACCCGAACGGAATCGCTGCCCTCGCCGAGGCCCTTCATCGTCGGGGCCCGGAGGCGTTTCTGGACAACCCGGAGATCATGCGAAACTGGCTTATCAGCAGAGAAAACCGGGTTCGCGAGCTGACCGCATCGGTCGCTTCGTGGGAGCAGCGCTACATGGGGGTCCTCGGGCGGCTGTACGATGTGCAGCCCGATGAGAAGACGCGGAGCGACTTTCTCGCCCAGCAGTTGAACTCGGTTGAGCCGGGAGTCAAACTGTGGGCACTGGGGAAAGTGGATGAAATGCGCAGGGGCACCGGCAAGAGCCGGCTTTCCGAGCAGGTCGAGAGCGTTCTGCTGGGATTGGTTTCGCACCGTGACAAGCGGGTTCGCCTGAGGACAGCAAATCTGCTGTCGCTGATGTGGGAGTTGAACTCGACGACGCAGCTTCTGGATCAACTGCAGATCGAAGAGGATCCGGAAGTCAGACACGGCCTGTTCGTTGCCCTTGGAAACGTCTGCTATTATGCCTCGCTTCCCACCTCAGGCGTCAAGGTTCCCGATGAGGTCAGGAAGCGGACTTTGGATCTGGCCGTCAGGTTCCTTAACATGCCCGATGGGGACAAGACGCGGAGCGGCGCCGACGTTCTGTGGAGACTGCTGGAACAGGACGGGCTCGAACCTTCGGAGATTGACGGATACCTGAAAGCCCTGGCGAACCGGTACGGGCAGGTGGCTCCAGAGGCCAATCATGGCCTGCGGGCTGAGTTGCTTGGCGCGATGGCGCGTTTGTGCGCCGAGCGGAGCAAGTGCAGGGTGCAGGCGGCCAAGCTGTTCGGTCCGGTGTTCGAGCCGGCGTTGGGCGACGGTCTGGAGGCCGTGCGGCAGGCGGCATTGGACGGACTGGCGAATATCGACAAGGCCGTGGCGATGCGAAGGGCTCGTTCGGGCCTGTTGGATGACTCGGCTGCAGCGATTCGTCTGAAGGTGATCGACCTGGCCGGCGAGGTGGGGGGGCAGGAAGACCTGGACTGGCTGTCGAAGAGGCTTACGACGGAAGGGGAGGGAGAACCCGCCTGGCAGGCCGTTCTCAAGATTCTCCGGCGTTCCGGTGCGGACGTTGTGGGCCAGTGGGCAGGGGCGGCGGAGGCGGACCCGGCCAAGTGGTCCGTCGAGCGCAGGGGCTCTCTGCTGGTACTGCTCGAACAGAAGATGCAGGGTGAAAACAAGCCTGAGAAGGTGCGCGAAGTCCGGACGAAGCTCTTCGGTCTGTATGCGGCCTCGGGGGATACGGCTCGAGCCCTTGAGTATGCCAATGCCCTTTGGGAGACGGCGAAGGACGGTCCGGAGCGATCAGCCCTGACGGCCGAACTGCTTGACAGGTGCCTTAAGGCCGCCAATCCTGCGGCTGACTTGGTCGGTGGGCTTGTGGAGAAGCTGCTTTCGACGCAAGACCTCGTCGCAGACGGCCCGGTGGCGAAGTCGCTCGGTGCCTATCTGAAGACGCCGCCGGCAACGGCGGACCCAAACGCAGTACTGACGCGGCTTCGGCAGATCAAGGTCGAGCAGCCGGAGGCCCGCAAAGGCTGGCGCAAGCAGGTGCTGGAGTGGGAGGCGTTTGCCAACGCCAGCAAGCCGAAGGATGTGGAGAAGGTGAACAACTGAGCGGTTTGCGGCCGCCGGATGGACTCTGCCACCGAGCGATGCCGCTGATCGGCCACCCCTGGGACCGATCCGCGCGAGGTTTTTTCCTTTTTTTCCCCTTTTTCTGTTTGCACTTGCACCATCGGTCCCTTATATTCATCGATTTATAGCCAACAACTGCCGGACTATCGCCAGGGTCTTGTCTTTGGATACGGGGAATAACCGTTTGGGGGGACGTTATCTCTCGACGCCAGGACATCGCCCCGCTGCCGCTATGCGTGTCGGCTTGTGATGGTCCGGATTGGATTGTTCGTTACGTGTAGTGCTGCTGTAGCTCAGTCGGTAGAGCGCGTCCTTGGTAAGGACGAGGTCCTGGGTTCAAATCCCAGCAGCAGCTCCATGCAGGTTGGCAGGCCCGATGGGCTTGCAGAAGGCAATAGAACGAAAGAACAGATGGGCTGGCTGTGGACTGCCGCCCGCAGGCTCGTTTGACGCGAATCGAAAAGAAGGCAAAGAGCTGAGCGAATAACCGCTAACCAGGCACATTGGAGGTTTAAGTTAAGATGGCTAAGGCAGTGTTTGAGCGGACCAAGCCCCACATCAATATCGGGACGATCGGTCATATCGACCATGGGAAGACCACGTTGACCGCTGCGATTACGATGCGCTTGGCAGTGAAGGCGGGCAAAGGGAACGTCAGAAAGTACGACGACATCGACAACGCGCCGGAAGAGAAAGAGCGCGGGATCACGATCAATACGGCTCACGTCGAGTACGAGACGGACAACCGCCACTACGCGCACGTGGACTGCCCGGGCCACGCCGACTACATCAAGAACATGATCACGGGCGCCGCCCAGATGGACGGTGCGATCCTGGTGGTCGCGGCCAGTGACGGCCCGATGCCGCAGACCCGCGAGCACATCCTTCTGGCCCGTCAGGTGAACGTGCCGAGCATCGTGGTCTTCATGAACAAGGTGGACCAGGTGGACGATCCGGAGCTGCTCGAGCTGGTCGAGCTGGAGATCCGCGAGCTTCTGAGCAAGTACGACTTCCCGGGCGACGACCTGCCGATTATCCGGGGCTCGGCCCTGAAGGCGATGGAAGCCGAGGGCAAGGACGAGGCGGCCTGCAAGTGCATTGACGACTTGATGGCGGCGGTCGATGCCTACTTCCCGTTGCCGCAGCGCGACGTGGACAAGCCGTTCCTGATGCCGATCGAAGACGTTTTCAGCATCAAGGGCCGCGGCACCGTCGGCACGGGGCGCGTCGAACGCGGACACGTTCGGGTCGGCGAAGAGGTCGAGGTCGTCGGGATGGCCAAGGAAATCCGCAAGACGGTCGTCACCGGCGTCGAAATGTTCAACAAGACGCTGGACGAAGGGCAGGCGGGCGACAATGTGGGTATTCTGCTGCGAGGCGTTGAGAAGAAAGAGCTGCAGAGAGGGCAGGTCATCGCCGCGCCGGGCAGCATCACCCCGCATACGAAGTTCCACGCGGAAGTGTACGTTCTGACGCAGGGCGAAGGTGGACGGCACACTCCGTTCTTCCCGGGTTACAAGCCGCAGTTCTACTTCCGCACGACCGACGTGACCGGACAGATCCACGGGCTGCTCAGCGAGGAAGGCAAAAGCGCCGAAATGTGTATGCCCGGGGACAACATCACCATGGATGTCGAGATCATCTCGCCGATCGCCATGGAAGACGGGCTGCGGTTCGCGATTCGCGAAGGCGGCCGCACCGTGGGTGCCGGCGTCGTTACGAAGATCCTCGAATAGGTGTGATGAAAAACGTCCGGGCGTCCCGGGGGCGTGGTTGGCGGCCGCCGGGGCAACGAGACCATAAGACGGGGCCACGGCCGTGCGGACAGAGACTTGTTCGTCCGTCGGCCGGGGCATCCGGGTGGAATAGAGTGGTATGGCAAAAAAGAGCAAGAGAGAGAACGTCTGGCTGGAATGCACCGAGTGCAGTCAGCGCAATTACAGGACGAACGTCAGCGTCGCCGAAGGCGCCCCGAAGCTGGAGTTGAAGAAGTTCTGCAAGCGCGACCGCAAACACACCGTGCACAAGCTCAGGCGGAAGTAGCCGCAGGGACGTCTCTGTGTGGGATAGGCCAGTAGCTCAATTGGCAGAGCGTCGGTCTCCAAAACCGAAGGTTGGGGGTTCGATTCCCTCCTGGCCTGGTCTGTAGTGGAATGCGGCGAACGACGGCGCATCCGGTGGAAAAGTTGGCAGGATAGGCGGATCATGTTAACGCAGATATACAAGTCGGGACAGGGCAAGTACACGCGGCTTTGCAGCGGCTTTGCCGCCGCGGCGATCGTGGCCTTTGGGTGCTGGCGGCTCTACGGAAAGCTGGGAGCCACCGACCTGAATCCGTGGGTGGTGTATCTGACGCCGGTGATCGTCTTTGCTGCTCTGGCTGTGCTGATATACTGGCTGATGAACAAGCCTTCGGTGGCGGACTTCCTGATCGCGGCGGAAGGCGAGTTGAAAAAGGTGAACTGGTCGAGCCGCCGGGAGGTGGCGGTTTCGACGATTGTCGTGATCGTCGTGGTGGTTTTCATGGCTGTGCTTCTGGGGGCCACGGACCTGGTGTTCCAGATGTTTTTTGGGTACCTCCTCGGATAGAGGGGGGGCCGGCGTGCGAGGGGATGTACGTCGGAGTGGTTGGCCTGCTGGTAACGGATGACCGGTCGGGCGGCAAGCGAAGGGTAACAAGCAGTAGTTGAGTGCGCTCGCTTCGACGCCGGAGGCGGGAGCGGTGCAGTGAGCCGGGCGCGGGCAGCCCAACGAGTGTGGGCCGCTTTTCAAAGCGGCAAGCCAAAGGCATCAGGATGCATTGGTACGTTCTACGAGTCGCGGCAAACAAAGAGATGCAGGTCAAAGAGGCACTCGAGCGCAAGACGGCGCAGGAGGGTCTCGACGACGTCATCGGACGCATTGAAGTGCCGACCGAGCAGATCAAGCGGATCCGCGCGGGCAAGCAGACGGTTCACAAACGCAAACTCTACCCCGGCTACGTGTTCATGGAGATGGAGCCCACCGAGGACGGTCGCGTCCCGGAAGGCGCCTGGTTCATGATCAAGGGTACCGGCGGGGTCGGTGACTTCATCGGGACCGAGGGGATGCCGACGCCGATGCGGGATACGGACGTGGCGAAGATGCTCCTCGACGCGGACAAGCCTGAGGAGGCCCCGAGCATCAAGGTGGAGTTTCAGAAGGGCGACCACATCAAGATTCGTGAGGGCGCCTTTGAGAATTTCGAGGGTACGGTGGATTCGATTGATGCCGAGCGGGGGATCGTCAAGGTGATCGTGACGATCTTCGGTCGCAGTACGCCGCTTGATATCGAATACTGGCAGATTGAGAAGGTGTGAGGTCAGGTCCGTTTCAGGGCCTCGTAGCGAGTGCTGCGGGGCGATTGCACGATAGCGCAAGGGTGTGAGATGGCAAAAGAAGTCGTTACGAAGATTAAGTTACAGGCCCCGGGCGGCAAGGCGACCCCGGCGCCCCCGATCGGTCCGGCCCTCGGGCAACATGGAGTGAACATCGGGCAGTTCGTCTCGCAGTTCAACGATCGCACGCGCGATCTGAACGGGATGACCGTGCCCGTGGTCATTACGGTGTATGGTGACAAGAGCTTCTCGTTTGAAGTGAAGAGCCCGCCGGCGGCCGTGCTGCTCAAGCAGGCGGCGGAGGTGGCCAAGGGCAGTGGGGTCCCGAACCGAGAGAAGGTTGGGACCGTAACCCCGGCGCAGGTGCGCAAGATTGCCGAGACGAAGTTCAACGACCTGAACGCGTACGATCTCGAGCAGGCCGACAAGATGATTCGCGGCACCGCGCGCAGCATGGGAATTGACATCGAGGACTGATTAGGATTTGGGCGGCGTTGATATGAAGGCCAAGAGCAAGAGATACAAGAACGAGGCGCAGCAGGTCAGCAAGGAAGCGCTCAGCCTGGATGCCGCGGTGGACCGGATCAAGTCGTTCACGGCGGTGAAGTTCGACCAGACGGTTGAATGCGTGTTGCACCTGGGGATCGATCCGAAGCAGGCGGACCAGTTGATTCGCGGCTCGCTGTCGCTGCCGCACGGTGTGGGCAAGCAGAAACGCGTGATCGCGTTCTGCAGCGACGCCGACGTCGAGGCGGCCAGGAAGGCCGGCGCGATCGAAGCGGGTACGGACGAGCTGATTCAGAAGATCACCGACGGGTGGCTGGACTTCGACGTGGCGGTCGCTTCGCCCAAGGTGATGGGCAAGGCCGGCAAGCTCGGGCGCATCCTCGGTCCGCAGGGCAAGATGCCTTCGCCGAAGAACGGCACGGTGACGGACGACGTCGCCACCGCGGTGGCGGAGTTCACGGCCGGCAAGATTGAGTTCCGCAATGATGCGGGCGGGAACGTGCACGCGGTGGTGGGCAAGCAGAGCTTCGACAAGAAGAAGCTGGTCGAGAACATCGAGGCGTTTGTCTCGCACATCAAGAAGATCAAGCCGAGTTCGGCCAAGGGAACCTACATCAAGAAAGCCTGCCTGGCGGCGACGATGAGTCCGGGCGTGACGGTGAGCCTGTGAGGGGCGCCGGCGTGACGGCTTGGAATCGTGGATAGACGGGAGACGAAATGAGCAAGTACGTGAAAGAACTTCTCCAGGCGGAACTGGAGCAGAAGATCGTCGGTGATGGCATCCGGGATTTCGTCGTGGTCAGGGTCAAGGGCATTGGGGGTGTCGACAACAACGTGATGCGTGGGGCGCTGAAGGAGAAGGGCATTCGTCTGCTCGTGGTCCGCAACGCGCTGTTCCGGCGTGCTTTGCGTAACCACGCGCTGGACGGGGCGGCGAGTCTGTTCAGCGGTCCGACGGCCATCGTCTATGGCGGCGACAGTGTGGTGGACGTGGCCAAGGAGATGGTGGACTGGTCCAAGAAGCTGGCGCCGGTGGAGATCAGCGGGGCGTTTCTGGATGGGACGGCGCTGGATGCCGCCGGTGCGGTGCAACTGTCGCAAATGCCGACGCGGGCCGAGCTTCAGGGCCGGGTCTCGTCGTGCATCACGTCGGCGGGTGCGAGAGTGGCCGGCGCGGTCATGGGGCCGGCCGGTGCGATCGCGGGTTGTCTCAAATCCATCATCGAGAAAGCGGAAAAACAGGCGGCCTGAGGCGTCGCCGGGTCGATCCCTTCAATCTGTCATATGGAATTACTAACGGCCTGGACGGTTGCCCCGCAAGGGTTAAACGGGACGGTGGAGTCCCGGCTACCATCGGGCGTTGGATCTATAGGAGTCTGTACACATGGCTGAAGAACAAGTCAACGAGACGGCACAGGAGAGCAAAGCCACCAGGCAGTGGGCGGCGGCGATCAAAGAGATCGGCGACAAGATTGTGGCCCTGAGCTTGCTGCAAGCCAAGGAATTGGCGGATTACCTGAAAGACGAGTATGGAATCGAGCCAGCGGCCGGTGGTGCCGTGATGATGGCCGGACCGATGCCGGGCGCCGGCGGCGGCGAGCAGGCCGAAGAAAAGACCAGCTTCGACGTCATCCTGAAGGGCTTTGGCGAGAAGAAGATCCAGGTCATCAAAGAGGTCCGGGCCCTGACCGGGCTGGGTCTGAAGGAAGCCAAGGAACTGGTGGACGGCGTGCCGAAGCCGGTGAAGGAAGGCGTCAGCAAGGAAGATGCTGAGGCGGCGAAGAAGCAGCTCGAAGAGGCCGGCGCGGAAATCGAGATCAAATAGTCCCGGTGTATCTGCTGGTTTGAGGATCAGGGGTGTTGCCTGGGCCGGGCGTCGCCCGGCCCGTGCGAGTCAGACAGCTACAAAGGGTAGGAGCCTTCAATGGTTGCGCGAACCATTCGCAATTTCGGCAGAGTACAGGACGCCGTGGAGATCCCCGATCTCGTCGCGGTGCAGCGGAGCAGCTACGAGCGTTTCCTGCAGAAAGACGTGCCGCCTGCCAAGCGAGAGGACCTGGGCCTCGAAGCGCTGTTCCGGGAAATCTTCCCGATCGAGAGTTACGACAAGAAGATGACCCTGGAATACCTGTCGTACGAGCTGGAGAAGCCGCACTACACCCCTCTGGAGTGTCGGCAACTGCGCCTGACGTATGCCTATCCACTGAAGATCCACTGCCGACTTCGCTCCGAGAGCGGGGCGGACCTTACCGAGCAGGCGATCTACCTCGGTGAGATGCCGGTGATGATCGGCGGCGGCGAGTTCATCGTCAACGGGGCCGTCCGCGTGATCGTCAATCAGTTGCACCGCAGTCCGGGCGTGGACTTTCTGATCGAGAGCAAAGAGGGCGACCGGGTGTTGCACGGCGGCCGGGTCATTCCGGAACGCGGTAGCTGGATCGAGATCAGCGTGACCCAGAAGGACATTCTGGTCGTCAAGATCGATCAGTCCAGCAAGATCCCGGCGACGGTTTTCCTGCGGGCGATCAGTCCGGACCTGGGGGCGACCGAGGATATCATTCGGCTGTTTTATCCGACGAAGTCCATCGCGGCCAACAAGCTGGCGCCGGAGATGTGGGCGGTCGGGCCGATCGTTGACACCGAGACGGGTGAGATCATCGTCGAGGCCGGAGCGCAGATCAGCGACAAGGTCTCCGTCATCCAGCAGAGCAACATCAAGAAGATCGAGGTGATCGAACAGGTGCGCGATGCCATCGTGCTCAACACCTTGGCGGAGGACGACTGCGAGAGCCACGAGCAGGCCCTGCTGAAGTTCTATGTCCGCCTGCGTCCCGGCAATCCGCCCAATCAGGAGAAGGCGAAAACGTTCTTCGCGGAGAAGTTCTTCGACGCCAACCGGTATCGTCTGGGCAAGGTGGGCCGTTTCCGGCTCAACCGCAAGTTCGCCCAGTCGGTCGCCGAAGACGAGATGACGCTGCGTCCGGAGGACTTCATTAACACGATGCGGTATATGCTTGCCCTGCGGAACAACGAGGGCGAGGTGGACGACATCGATCATCTGGGCAACCGGCGTCTGCGCACGATCGACGAACTGGCGGCCGACGAGATTCGCAAAGGCCTTCTGAAGCTGCGTCGGACGGCGCAGGAGCGGATGAGCATCAAGCGCGACGCCGAGGAGGCGCCTCGCGTGGCCGATCTGATCAACTCGAAGAGTGTCGCCAGCAGCATCAACTACTTCTTTGGGCGGGGCGAACTGAGCCAGGTGGTCGATCAAACCAATGCCCTGAGCCAGTTGACGCACGAGCGACGACTGTCCGCGCTGGGGCCGGGCGGTCTGAACCGACGGCGGGCCGGGTTCGAGGTCCGCGACGTTCACATCAGCCACTATGGGCGAATCTGTCCGATTGAGACGCCGGAAGGGACGAACATCGGCCTGATTTCGTCGCTGTCGATCTTTACGACGATTGACGATTACGGCTTCCTTCTGTCGCCGTACCGCAAGGTAAAGGGCGGCAAGCTCACCGGCGAGGTCGAGTATCTCCGCGCCGATGAGGAGATGCAGGCGGTGTTCGCGCCGCCCAGCACGGTCAACTTCCAGACGCACAAGATCGAAGAGGAATTGGTGCTTGCCCGCAAAGGCGGGGAACTGGCCCAGACGCTGCGGGAGGAGGTCGATTACGTCGATGTCTCGCCGAAGCAGATCGTGGGGGTTTCCGCTTCGCTGATTCCGTTCCTCGAACACGACGACGCCAACCGGGCTCTGATGGGCTCGAACATGCAGCGGCAGGCGGTGCCTCTGCTGAAGACCGAAGCGCCCCTCGTGGGCACGGGCATGGAGGAAGTCGTCGGCAAGTATTCGAGCATGGTGGTGCGGACGGCACATGCAGGCACGGTCACCGCGGTGGACGCTACGCATGTGGTGGTCAACCATACCGACGAGTACAAGCTGGAGAAGTTCGTCGGGCTCAATGAGCGGACGTGTCTGAATCAGACTCCGATCGTTCAGTTGGGCGAGGAGGTGCAGGCCGGCCAGGTGATCGCCGACGGCGGGGGCACCGACCAAGGCGTTCTGGCTCTCGGCAAGAACATCCTCGTCGGATTCGTCTCGTTTGACGGGTTCAACTTCGAGGACGCGATCATCGTCAGTGAGAAGCTGTGCAAGAACGACACGTTTACGAGCATCCATATTGATGAGTTCACGACAGAGGTTCGTGAGACGCGACTGGGCAAGGAAGAGTTCACGCGGGATATTCCCAACGTCAGCGAGAAGGCCCTTCGCAACCTCGACGAGCACGGGGTCGTCCGGGAAGGCACGCGCGTCTGCCCCGGCGACATTCTCGTCGGCAAGGTGGTTCCGAAGAGCAAGGTCGAGCTGACGCCCGAAGAGAAACTGCTGCATGCGATCTTCGGACGGGCCGGTGAGGACGTGAAGAACGACTCGCTGGAGCTGCCGAGCGGCTACGAGGGGGTCGTCATCAAGACGGAGTTGTTCACGCGGCGCGGAGCCGGCGGAGAGGACCAGAAGAAGGTCCTTGCCGAGGAGGTCAAGCGTCTGGAGGTCGAGGCGAAGGCCAGGGAATGCGGGATCTTCCGGCAGATGATCGACGCCATTCATCAGAAATTCGAGGTCAACCTCGTCGATCCTTCGACCAAGCAGAAGGTCGGCGCCAGCGAGGATGACGAGGTCATCTTCGAGCAGATCGAGAACTTCGACATCAAGTGGGTTCGTCCGGCGTCCTTGCGCGATGACGTGCAGAAGGTGGTCAACAAGTTCTGGGTCAAGATCACGGCCGAAGAAGAAGAGAAAGCCCGGCGGATCGAGCGTCTCAAGCACGGGGACGAGTTGCCCAGCGGCGTGCTCCAGATGGCGAAGGTGTACGTGGCGATCAAGCGGACGTTGTCGATCGGCGACAAGATGGCCGGACGTCACGGGAACAAGGGGATCATCGCCAAGATCCTGCCCGAAGAAGACATGCCGTTCCTGGAAGACGGCACGCCGCTCGACATTCTGCTCAACCCGCTGGGTGTGCCGAGTCGTATGAACGTCGGGCAGATCCTCGAGACGCATCTCGGACTGGTCGGCAAGATCCTCGGCTTCAGTGCCGTGACACCGGTGTTCGACGGGGCCGACGAAGACGACATTCAGAAGCTCACGGAAGAGGCCAACGAGGTGATGGCCAGTCGGCGGCAGGCGCTCGACGAGCGCGGCGAAGCGCCGACGACGGGCGAGTTGTTCATCAACGTGCCGAAGACGCTCAAGGCGCAGTTGTACGACGGGCGCACGGGCGAGCCGTTCGATCAGACGGCGACCATCGGCTACATCTACATGATGAAACTGCACCACCTCGTCGACGACAAGATTCACGCCCGGGCCACCGGGCCGTACAGCCTGATCACGCAGCAGCCGCTGGGCGGCAAAGCCCGCACCGGCGGACAGCGCTTCGGAGAGATGGAAGTCTGGGCGCTGGAAGGGTACGGCGCCGCCTACACCCTTCAGGAGATGCTCACCGTCAAGAGCGACGACGTGGAAGGCCGAACGAAGATCTACGAGTCGATGGTCAAAGGTCAGAACACGCTGGAGGCGGGCACTCCCCTGTCCTTCGACGTGTTGTGCAACGAAATCAGGGGGCTGGGGCTGAACATCCAGCTCGAGAAGAAGCGTCTTGGACGGACGGCGCTGTAGGGGTGGGATGCCGGTTTCTGACATGATAAGGGGCGTTCGATGTTAGGCAATATCTACGATCGGATCAATGATTACGGTTCGGTGAAGATCTCGCTGGCCAGTCCGAACGATATTCGCAGTTGGTCTTTCGGCGAGGTTCGCAAGCCCGAGACGATCAACTATCGAACGTATCGCCCGGAGAAGGACGGTCTGTTCTGCGAACGGATTTTTGGCCCGGAGCGCGACTGGGAGTGCGCGTGCGGCAAATACAAGGGCACGAAGTTCAAGGGCATCATCTGCGACCGTTGCGGTGTGAAGGTCACGCACAGCCGGGTCCGTCGCAAGCGCATGGGCCATATCAACCTGGCCGCGCCGGTGGTCCATATCTGGTTCTTCAAGTCGATTCCCAATCGTCTGGGCACCATTCTCGGCACGAAGAGTTCGGACCTGGAGAAGATTGTCTACTTCCAGGACTACGTCGTCACGGACCCGGGCCAGACGCCTCTGAAGGCGGCGCAGTTGCTCAGTGAAGAGGAATACCGTGAGGCCCTGAGCAAGTACGGCAATTCGTTCAAGGCCTCAATGGGAGCCGAAGCGATCAAGGTGCTGCTGGAATCACTGGATCTGGAAGCCCTGAGCGCCCATCTCCGCAAGGCGGTTTCGAAAACGAACAGCAAGCAGAAGATCAAGGATCTGACCAAGCGGCTCAAGACGATCAACGAGATCCGTACGAGCAGCAACAAGCCGGAGTGGATGGTCCTCGATGCCATTCCCGTGATCCCCCCGGACCTGAGGCCTCTGGTCCTGCTCGAACGCGACAACTTCGCCACCAGCGATCTGAATGATCTCTATCGTCGTATCATCAACCGAAACAACCGGCTCAAGAAGCTCATCGATCTCAACGCGCCGGAAGTCATCATCCGCAACGAAAAGCGAATGCTCCAGCAGGCTGTGGATTCTCTGCTCGACAACGGCCGGTGCCGCCGTCCGGTCCTGGGCAGCAACAACCGGCCGCTGAAGTCCTTGACGGACATGATCAAGGGCAAGCAGGGACGTTTCCGGGAGAACCTGCTGGGCAAGCGCGTGGACTACTCAGCGCGTTCGGTGATCGTCGTCGGCCCGAGCCTGAAGCTCTATCAGTGCGGCCTGCCCAAGAAGATCGCTCTGGAGTTGTACCAGCCGTTCATCATCCGCAAGCTCAAACAGCACGGTTTCGCCGACACGATCAAGAGCGCCAAAAGGATGATCGAACGCCGCGACGACCAGGTATGGGATATCCTCGAAGAGGTCATCCGGCAGCACCCCGTGCTCCTGAACCGCGCGCCGACGCTGCACCGAATGGGCGTCCAGGCGTTCGAGCCGGTGCTGGTCGAGGGCAATGCGATCATGCTGCATCCGTTGGCCTGCAAGGGGTTCAACGCCGACTTCGACGGCGACCAGATGGCCGTCCACCTTCCGTTGAGCGTCGAGGCGCAGGCGGAGGTGCACATCCTGATGATGACGACGGGGAACATCTTCTCTCCGGCCAACGGCTCGCCGATGGTGGGCCCGTCGCAGGATATGGTGATGGGCAATTACTACCTGACGGTATCGATGGATGAGTTGGGTTCGGCAGGGGCGGTCGCGCCCGCGACGCCGTCGGCCTGGGTGCCGGTATTCCGCGATCCATTCGAAGCGATGATGGCCTACGACACCGGCAAGATCGGGCTGCATGATAAGATCCGCGTCCGCATCGATCGAAAGATGGTGCGGGAGAAGTCCGGAGAGATTCAGGTGGCCGAGGAGTTGCCGGGCGGCGGATTCAAGCCGCGCGTGATTGAGACGACCGTGGGCCGTTGCCTGTTCAATGACATCCTGGTTAAGGAGATGCCGTTCTACAACCTGACGATGTCTCAGAAGAAGCTCAGCCAGGTGATCAGCGACTGTTTCGAGTTCGCGGGCAACCGCGAGACGGTCGGCCTGCTCGACCGCATCAAGGATGTCGGCTTCCGTCATGCGACGCTGGCGGGTCTGAGCTTCGGCCTGACGGACATGAAAATCCCCTTCAAGAAGGCGGAGATCATCAGCGAAACGGAGAAGCGCGTCGCCAAGATTATCAAGAACTACGGTGACGGCGTTCTGACCGAGCGCGAGCGGTACAATCAGGTCATCGACGCGTGGACCAACGCGCGTGTGGCGGTGACGAACGAGATGATTCGCGGACTGCGCGAGGACAAGAAAGAAGACGGGAGCCCCTATCTGAATCCGATCTACCTCATGTCGGATTCGGGCGCCCGAGGCAGCATCGACCAGATTCAGCAGTTGGCGGGCATGCGTGCGTTGATGGCCAAGCCAAGCGGCGAGATCATCGAGACCCCGATCAAGTCGAATTTCCGCGAAGGGCTGACCGTTCTGGAGTACTTCAGCTCGACACACGGCGCCCGCAAGGGTCTGGCGGATACCGCCTTGAAGACGGCCAACTCTGGGTATCTGACCCGCAAACTGATCGACGTGGCGCAGAACGTGATCGTGATCGAGCGCGACTGCCAGACGTTGCAGGGGATCAGCAAGAGCACGGTCAGCCGGGGCGACCAGGTCGATGTGCCGCTGTCACAACTGGTGGTCGGCCGAACGGCGCGCGACAACATCCGCAACCCGATCACCGACGAGATGATCGTTCACGAGAACGAAGTGATCACGCCGGAGATCGCCGCAAAAATCGAGGCGCTCGGTCTCGATGCGATTCGCGTGCGAAGTCCGCTGACGTGCGACAGTCCGTTCGGCGTCTGCGCGAAGTGCTACGGCTGGGATATGAGCACAGGCCAGTTGGTCGAGGAAGGCGCGGCCGTCGGAATTATTGCGGCCCAGTCCATCGGCGAGCCCGGAACCCAGTTGACGCTGCGAACCTTCCACACCGGCGGTGTCGCGTCGCGTGCCATCCTCGAACGCGAGCAAAAGGCCACGCATGCCGCCACCGTCCAATACCGTGATATCAACGCCGTTTCGCTCAGACGCGACGACGGCACTGAGATCATCGTGGCCCTCAAACGCAACGGTGAGATCGCCCTGCTGGACCAGAAGGAACGTGAACTGGACAAGTTCAAGGTTCCCTACGGTGGCATCATCATCGTGCAGGACGGCGAGAAGGTCAAGGCCGGCGCGACCCTGTTCCAGTGGGACCCGCACCGGACGCCGATTCTGGCGGAGGTGCCCGGATACATCCGGTTCGTCGATATCATTGAGGGGGAGACGGTCCAGACCGAGGAGATGCGCGTCAGGACTTCGAAGCTCAAGTCGAAGGACGCCGACGTGAAGGTGCTGGAGCGCCCGGTGGTCATCGAGCATAAGGGCGACAAGCACCCGCAGATCATCATCGAGGATTCCAAAGGCAAGATTCTTGACGTCCACTATCTGCCGGCAGGCGCGCGGATCGAGGTGACCGAGGGCCAGGAGGTCCAGGCGGGCCAGTTGCTGGCGCACCAGCCCCGCGCTACGGGGGGAACGCAGGACATCACCGGCGGTCTGCCGCGTGTCACCGAGGTTTTCGAGGCCCGCAAGCCCAAGGACCCGGCGGCCATGGCCGAGATCAGCGGACGCGTCGAGCTGCGTAGCGACAAGCGAAAAGGCAAGATGACCATCATCGTGCGCAGCGAGCACATGGAAAAAGAGCATCACGTGCCGCGCGATCGCCATCTGAACGTGCACACCGGTGACCTGGTCGAGGCCGGGGATGCATTGACCGACGGGCCGCTGGTGCCGCACGACATCCTGCGGATCAAGGGCGAGGAAGCCCTCCAACGGTACATCATCGGCGAAATCCAGAACGTGTACCGCTCGCAAAACGTCAACATCAACGACAAGCACGTTGAGATCATCGTCTCGCAGATGATGCGCAAGGTCGAGATCGACTCGGTTGGCGACAGCACGTTCCTTCCGGGTGAGGTGACGGACAAGTTTGTCTTCCGCAAGGAGAACGAGCGTCTGAGCAACAGCCTGCGGATCGCCGACAAGGGCGACGTGAGCGATCTGGAAGAGGGGCAGATCCTCGACAAGAAGGACCTGGCCAAGGCCAACGAGAAGATCGAGGTTCTCGGCGGAACGCCGGCCAAGGGACGCAAGCCCAAGCCCGCCACCGCCAAGACCCTGCTTCTGGGCATCACGAAGGCGTCGTTGTGGTCAGACAGCTTCATTGCGGCGGCGAGTTTCCAGGAAACAACAAAAGTGTTGACGGAAGCGGCGCTGGCTGGTAAAGTTGACGAATTGCACGGTCTGAAGGAGAATGTGATTCTCGGCCACCTGATTCCGGCCGGAACGGCCTTCAAGCCGCATCTGGAATTGAGAGTCAAGCATCTGGTCGAGGCCCCGGTGCCGAAGGAGCTGGCAGGAGTCCGGGAAGAGAAGGAAGCTGAAGCCAAGGCCGAGTCGCGGGTCAAGGAAATCCTTGGCATTGATTAGGCAAGAACGGTTCTAAATCGAGATTTGGGTTATGCCGACGATCAATCAGTTAGTGAGAAAACCAAGAGCGAAGTCCAAAGGCAAGAAACGCGTTTCTGATATCAGCGGCTCGCCCCAGAAGCGGGGTGTGTGTCTGATTGTCAGGACGCAGACACCGAAGAAGCCGAACTCGGCGTTGCGGAAGGTCGCGCGTGTGCGGCTGACCAATGGCAAGGAAGTGACGGCCTACATCCCTGGGGTCGACCACAACCTGCAAGAACACAGTACGGTGATGATTCGCGGCGGCCGCGTTCGCGACTTGCCGGGTGTCCGTTACCATATCATCCGTGGCGTGCTGGACTGCTCCGGGGTCAATGGGCGCCGGCAGGGTCGCAGCAAGTACGGGGCCAAGAGAGCCAAATAGCACTGGGAACCTTATAGCAGGCATTTGAGGCGACAGGAACCGTTATGGCCAAGAAGTTTACCGCTTCCAGCGTCCAGTTGAAGCCGGACCCGAAGTTCAACAGCAAGCTGGTCTCGAAGTTCGTCAACTGCATGATGTGGGACGGCAAGAAGAGCACGGCACAGCAGATTTTCTACGATGCGATGGAGATCGTCAGCGGAAAGCTCAAGGATGTGCCTCCGGTCGAGATCTTCGAGACGGCGATCAACAACGTCAAGCCGCTCCTGGAGGTCCGCAGCAAGCGAGTTGGCGGCGCGAGCTACCAGGTTCCCATGCAGGTCAACCCGCGGCGGCAGCAGTCGCTGGCGTTCCGGTGGATTCTGGCATCGGCGCGAGGCAAGAAGGGCAAGCCCATGTGCCAGCGTCTGGCGGGCGAGCTTCTGGACGCCTACAACAAGCAGGGCGGCGCGATGACGACGCGCGAGAACGTTCACCGCATGGCGGAGGCGAATAAGGCGTTTGCCCACTTCGCTTGGTAAGATGGCTGAAGAACAACGCCACGGCAGGTTTTGCATAAGCCGTGGCTTTTTTTTTGCATCCAGCGGCTGGAATGGAATCAACGGATAGCCGGCGGCGGTGACTATGGGTGATCTGGCGAGTACGCGAAATATAGGGATCATGGCGCACATCGACGCCGGCAAGACGACGGTGAGCGAGCGGATTCTCTATTATGCCGGAAGGACCTATAAAATGGGCGAGGTCCATGAAGGTACGGCGGTCATGGACTTCATGGAAGAGGAGCAGAAGCGCGGGATCACGATTACCTCGGCGGCGACGAAGTGTCCCTGGAAGGGGGCCGAGATCAATCTGATCGACACGCCGGGCCATATCGACTTCACGGCGGAGGTCGAAAGGTCGCTGCGTGTGCTCGACGGCGCCGTGGCTGTCTTCGACGGCAGCGAGGGTGTTCAGGCCCAAAGCGAGACCGTGTGGCGCCAGGGGCAGAAGTACAGCCTGCCGTGCCTGTGCTTCGTCAACAAGATGGACAAGATTGGCGCCGACTTCGAGATGAGCGTGCGGAGTATCCGCGAGAAGCTGCTCGCCAACCCGGTCCCGGTGCAGATTCCCATGGGCGCCGGGGATTTGTTTTCGGGCATCATCGATCTCGTCTCGATGCAAGCGGTCTTCTACGAGGTCGAGAAGATGGGCGCCAGCTTCCAGGAGACGGAGATCCCCACCGAGTATCTGGACCAGGCGAAACGCTGCCGGGCCCGCATGATCGAGCTTGCGGCCGAGCATGATGATGCCCTGATGGATGCCTTTGTCAACGATGAGGCCGTGACGACTGAGGCGATTCATCGGGCCGTCCGCAAGGGCACACTGGCCGGCAAGCT
>JAAYBA010000259.1 GCA_012719085.1 Planctomycetota bacterium | reverse complement strand
TTCTCATCGTCTGTCCCCTCGAATCACTCTTTCCATGCAAACTGATCCTACCGACCATCGGGATCGTCAGGCAATCATGCCACCGAATTGCAGCATTATACCGAAGGACCCCGTCGAATCGGAAGGCCGGAATGCACGGTAAAAAGGGAATGGTCGGCGATCTGGTTGTAGCCGGCGGGGAGCCCCGATAGAATGGTGGCAAGTGTGGCGTCCGTTGGCAGAAGGGAGTCCCGGTGTTCGTCGGGATTAAGGCCGGGGTCGCACGTGAAGAAGGAACCATCATTGCAGCGGGAGGATTGTCATGGAGATGCAGAGACAACCATCGGGATGCGCGTGCTGTGGATGGAGTCGGCGTCGGTTCCTGGCGGCCGGCTGCGGGGCCTGCCTCGGCGCGGCCGGTATCGTGACAGCCCCTCGCGTCGCTCATGCGGGTCAGAGCAGCGGCAAGATGCGAATCCGCATTGTCTACGCGTTGCACGCGCCGGTCCAGCCGGGCCCGGACTGGCCGAATGTCGGCTTCGATTTCCGTCCGGTGATGGAGCGAATCACGGGCACGTTGACGAGGCAATGTCCTGACCTCCAGTTCCTCGCGTCGATGGCGACCGGTCCGGAGCAGGCCCAGAAGATCCTCGATGACGACAAGGGCGCGATCGACGGCTACATCGTCTGCCAGTTGAATTGCTGGAACCGCGTCGTGCAGACCCTTGCGACCTCGGGAAAGCCAACGCTGTATGTCGATTTTCAGTACGCCGGCAGCGGTGGCTTTCTGGTTTATACGGCTGGGTTCCTGCGAAGCGGCACGGCCAACGTCGGGTTCGTATCGTCCTCGCGGATGGAAGATATGGTCAAGGCGGTCAAGTGTTTCGGCGTCGTCGGCAGAGGCGGCTCGCCCGCCGATTTCGTCGCCGCGACGGCACGCGTGCGGACCTCTGCGACGCCGCCGGTCGGCGACTTGTCCTGCAAGCCGGATGCCGTCCGGACGCTCTCGCCGGCTGCGTGTATCACGGCGATGAAGGCGTCGAAGATTCTCGCCGTGCGCGACCAGGAGTCGGGACCGGCCGAGTCGGTCTCCGGTATTCCTATGGAGCGCGTCTCGTTCGCCGAGGTCAATGAGGCCTGGAAGGCGGCCGACAAGGACGAATCCCTCGCTGTAGCTGATCGCTGGCAGCGGAACGCGACGGAGGTGATCGATGTCTCGCGCGAGACACTGGAGACCTCCGCGGCGATGTACCTCGGCATGAAGTCGGTGCTGAAGAAGCATGGAGCCAATGCGATCACGATCAACTGCCTGGGCGGCTTCTACGGCGGACACATCCACGCCTATCCATGCCTGGGATTCCACGAGCTGAACAATGAGGGACTGATCGGCGCCTGCGAATGCGACGTTCGTTCGACCGCGACGATGGTGATGCTGACCGCGTTGACACAGGGCCGGCCGGGATACATCTCCGATCCGGTCATCGACACGGCCAAGCGGCAGATCATCTACGCCCACTGTGTCGCCTCGAACAAGGTGTTCGGACCCAACGGAGCGACCAACCCGTTCGCGATCATGACACATTCGGAAGACCGTCAGGGCGCATCGGTGCGTTCCGTGCTGCCGATCGGGTATATGACGACGACTGTTGAGATGGAACAATCGCGCAAGGAAATCCTCTTCCATCAGGGCAAAGCGGTTCAGAACGACCCGGACGACCGGGCGTGCCGGACCAAGCTTGCCGTCGAACCGGTGGGGGACATCGAGAAGCTGTTTACCCAATGGGACCAGTGGAGTTGGCATCGAGTCACCTGCTACGGCGATCTGAAGGAACCGATCTTCGCACTGGCCGATGCGATGGGCTACAAGGTGGTCGAAGAAGCGTAATATCTTTGTTGGACGGTGTTCACCGCAGGCAGGAGCCGCTCATCTATAGCTCGGCCGACGTCAGCCCTTCCTGAATGGCGTACTTTGTGAGCTGTGCGACGTTGTCGATGTCCAGCTTCGACATCAGACGGAGACGATGGCCTTCAACGGTCTTGGGGCTGATGTGCAGATGCAGTGCAATCTGCTTGGTTGTGTTGCCCTCGGCCATGAGCTGAAGCACCTCCCTCTCGCGCTGAGACAAGACGGAGAATGCCGATTTTTCGGCCTCCGCCGGCTGACGCACGTAGCTGTCGACGACGATGTCGGTGATGGCCGGGCTCAGGTAGATCCTGCCGGACATGATGGTCTGCAGAGCGGTCGTCAGTTCCTCCAGCGCGCAGTCCTTGAGCAGATAGCCCGAAGCGCCCGCCTTGAGCATCGCCACCACGAATTTTCGACCCGAGTGCATAGATAGCGCCAGGACCTTGATTTCGGGGTTCTCACGCAGGATCTGTTGGGTCGCGTCGATTCCATTGAGATCGGGCATGCCCACGTCCATCACGATGATATCCGGCGACAGCTCTCTGGCCAACTCCACCGTGGCATGTCCGTTCTGAGCCTGGGCGACGACCTCGACATCACTTTCCTGCTGAAGTAATCTGGTTAGTCCATGGCGGACGATGGTATGGTCGTCGGCGACGATGATCCGGATGCTCATCTTCTCGCGCTCCTATTGGGGGCTGCTGTTCTCCAGAGGCGCCCGCAGCACCACTTTCGTTCCCTGGGTTCGAGTCGACTGAATATACATCGTTCCACCCATGTGTGTCAATCGTTCTCGGATGCTGAAGAGCCCGAATCCTTCGGTTCGGTGCGGCGAGCGGTCTTCAAGGTCCGATGTGTCGAAGCCGATGCCGTCGTCTTCCACCGTGATTTGGATTTCGTCATCGATTCTGTCCACCGTGACGCCCACGATCCGGGCGTTGGCATGCTTGGCGGCGTTGACCAGGAGTTCGCGGACCGACCGGTAGAGCAACGTCTTCATCTGGTCGCTCAGTGGCTTGGGATCGTCGGCATCGTGGAGGGTACATTCGATCTGTCGTTCATGGCCGAATCGCTGCGTCAGCTCCTCCAGTGCGGACTCCAGGCCGAGCGTATACAGTTCCGGCGGACTGATCTCAAACGTCAGCGTCCGCGTTTGCTGGATCGCCTCGTTGACCTGCTCGCGGATATGATGCACGATCTGTGCGAGATCGGCGGGCAGTTCGGCGCGACGCAACTCGCCTATCTCGATCTTGATGAACGCCAGGATCTGGCCGACGGAGTCATGCAGTTCCATGGCAATGGCGCGTCGCTCCTGGTCTTCGACGCGGAGCAGTTGGGCGGTCAGGGCCCGGAGCTGCCCCTGATCGGCCAGGATCTTCTCTTCGGCCCTCTTGGCGTCGGTGACGTCCTTGAGGGAGAAGACCAGAGATTCGACCTCGCCGTCTGCGTCCAGCATGGGCACCAGTG
Source organism: Planctomycetota bacterium (assembly GCA_012719085.1). GTDB lineage: Bacteria > Planctomycetota > Phycisphaerae > Sedimentisphaerales > Anaerobacaceae > Anaerobaca. The sequence goes on along the minus strand of JAAYBA010000259.1, from coordinate 2,515 downwards.
TCCAGTCCCAATACGTCACGCCCCACTCCGGATGATCTTCAAAGCGGAAGGGTTTTGCCAGGGCCTGGTAGGTCGTCTTCGTTCTGACGGCCTCCTCGAAGATCTGCTGAAGATCCGGGTCGGGGTAGAGCTCGAAATGATTGTGTCCTTTGAATTCGGAGATGGCCCGGCCGCAACTGTCCGCGTAGGCCTGATTGACTCGGATGAAGTTGAATCGGCGATCCAGAATGACCAGTGGTGTAATCGAGTGGTGGAAGAAGGCCTCGAGCGTCTTTGACTGTGCCGCCAGCTCTTGTTCGATCCGTATGCGCGCCTGTGCTTCGTTCCGAAGGGTCTCCACCGTCTGCGACAACTCGGCGGTGCGCTGCCGAACTCTGGCTTCCAGATCGTCGTGGGCCTCCTGAAGATCGATCTGTCGCTGTTTCAACTCCCGATAGAGTAGATTGTACGGCTCGCGCAGGCCGATTTCGATCAGGGCTTTGTAGACGAAGTAGAACGCGACAATCTTGAGCAGATGGCCGACGACATTGGTCCCTTCGTACGGACTCGTGTACCGGGTGAACATGAACTCGGACACCATCGTCACGAGAATCGAGAAGCTGATGTACCTGAGGACCCTTGGATCGAAGGCGGCACGATTCAGAAACAACGCGAGCAAAGCGGCCAGGAGAATGCCGATGATGATGAACTCGCTGATCTCCTTAAACGGTGCCAGCCGGTTGCCGATGTCGTCGTAGCAGGCCGGGAAGAGTCCCGAGAAGACCGACAGCAAGATGAGACACGAAAGCACCGCATAGGCCAGAAGAACCCATCCGATGTTGTATCGACGTCGAACGAAGATCGGGGCGATCAGAAACGACAGGCTCTCGATATACCGTGCGACGATCCAGAGCTGTGTCGGCAGATTGGCTCCGTGATCGGGAAAGACCCCCATCCCCTTGTACGCCAGCGTGTGGATCAGGTCGAGCGCGCCGACGAAGAGAAACGCCGCACCGAGAAAGAGCATATAGCCGTTCTGCACGAACTTCCGGCTGTTCCAGACGATCAGGAAGATGGCGAACGCGACGCTGACGCTGGCGATCTCGACCACACCGTGAAAAAGCAGAAACCCATACCGACTGAGCACGTAGAGAGCGCCGAGAACCGTCGCCCAGCAAATCAGGCCAAGGACTATCCGGCGGATCGACGTACGATGGTCGTGCATGGGAACGTATGCTATGCGGGTTGTGCTCGGCTCCGAATAGGGAATTTCCCTATTTCTCCGGGCCCGGCCGTGACCCGTCAGGAGTTTATCCGCCACCGGCGTCAGCGGGCAAACGTCACTGCCGGTCGAGCCGTTCGTAGATTCGAGCGATCTGGCGGAGCAGGGTCTCAAGTTCGGTGTAGTACTGCGCTTCGGGAAGGTCGCCCTTGGTGTCGCGCAGTTTCATCACTTCGAGCTCGAGCCGGTCACGCTCGGCACGCAAGTCCGGCGGCATGGCGGCCTCGATATCGCTACGAATCAGATGAAGCTGATGGGCTCGGTAGCCGTCCAGCAGGGGCGAATCATGATTCGCCCGGCCGGTCGCCTGGCGGACGGGGCGGATGCCTCGGAACCAGTCGGCCGGTGTGCCCAGGCCGTCGCCGTCATCGTCGAGCAGCGCGTGCTCGGTCGCCAGCCATCCTTGCCCCTGATAGAACGCCTGCGTGCGATGGGAGGCCGTCAGGAAGGCTTCGAGCAGCGAGACCTGGCCGTCCTTGTCGAGATCGGCCGCAGGCTCCGCCATCGCCTCGGCCAGATACTGGCCGAAACGCGTGTAGTTCTGCTCGAAGCCGCTCTTGGTGGCGGTGACGATCACCCGTCCCGGAGCGGACAGCGCCGTGAGAAACGGGGCGCTGGCGGAAGCCGTATTGATCAGGGCAACGGGCCTCTGGATCGGGGCCAGCCATTCGACTAGGTCGTCCGTCGTCAGGTCCGGCCCGCGCAGATTGAATCGAGCCGTCCTACCGTCGTACGTCCCGTGTCCGATCAGGACCAGCCACAGCGGTCCATCGCCTTGCGATTCCGCAGCCAGCAACTCTCTGAGACGCATGCGATCGGATACGTCGTCCGACCCGTTCAGGCCGATACAATGGAACCGCCCGCCCCCTTCGGAGCAGGCCGTCTTCCAGAGATCGCTCCATTGGGCGAACTGCTCCAGATACTCAGGCATTCCAGGGGCCCCGACCACAACGATCACGCTTTGCGCGGGCACTGCATCACGAGCCGTCGAGGTGATCGCACTGAGGGCCAGCACACCGGCCAGGAATGTCACAAGCCCGTTCATGGCATTCCTTTCCAGCGGCGAAGCGTCCATTCGACGGCCAGACAGAGCACGACGAGAAGGAAGACAGCCGGCAGGACTCCCTGCAGGTCCCACAACGGCCGGACCCAGAACTCACTGATCGGCGCTTCCCGGTTTGGCAGACTGCGGGCAAAGCGTTCCAGTTCGTCGATCTCCACAACCCGCCCCCCGGTCTGGCGGGCAATCTGCTC
>JAAYBA010000258.1 GCA_012719085.1 Planctomycetota bacterium | reverse complement strand
TCCTTGCCATCGAGGAACAGGTCGATGAACCGTGGAATCTCGATGCCCGCCGGGCAGGCGAGCTGGCACGTCGGCTCCTGGCACTTGCGGCAATCGGCGGCCAGGCGAAGCAGATTGTCTCTGTCGCTCATGCGACCGTGCCGGAAGATCGGCCCATAGACGGCGTTGTCCCGCACGACGCAGCCGGTCCGGCCGGCGTCCCGCATGATCTGCGTGCACGCGCTGCACCCGATGCAGACCTTCTCGGGGTCCATCTTTCCTTTGCGGACGATGTCGCGGGCGAAGTCGGGATAGGCGAAGGCCATGCGTCCACCGCCCACGATGGTGACCCGTCCGGCGGCCTTGTTGGCGGCGCCGACGTTGGCCATGAGCGTGCGCAGCCAACTGTAACCGGTGCCGACGAGAGCCATGTCCGGATACGCCTTCTGCATCTGTCCCGTGACGTTCACGAGCCGCGCTACACCGGTCAGGGGATGCTCGGGCTCAGGGTAGCCGCCCACGATGGGTTCGTTGAAAGGCCGGCCGACGTGCGGATTGTAGTAGGGATTGGCGATCGTGATGTCGATCAGTCTGACGCCGTGATCCTGGAGCAGGCCGATGAGCTTCTTCGGTTCGGTCAGATCGGGTTGGGTGTAGTCGTTCTCGTCTACCGCCCAGCCGTAGGGGTAGGGGATGGCGTCGTAGATGCCCAGCCGTGTGACGACCTTGCCGCCCAGTTCGCTGCGCACCCGCTCGACGGTCTCGACGAGCAGTCGCGTGCGGTTCTCGAACGAACCGCCGTACTTGCCCGGACGATTGCGACAGGCCAGCAGTTCGTTGATCAGATAGCCGTGACAGGCCTTGATATCGACGGCGTCGAAGCCGATCTCGAACGCGATGCGGGCCGCCTCGGCGTAGGCGTCCTGGAGCCGGTCGAGATATTCGTCCGTCACGAGCGGGTAGTCGTCGGGGAGCTTGCTCTTGCCCTTGGTGTGGGGCGGCCACTGCGGCACGAGACAGTCGCGATAGGGATCGCGCTGTCCGATGATCGGCCGGGCGACACCATCCGGCTTGCTGTATCGGCCCGAATGGGTTAGTTGCGCCACCATGATCGGGCGGTGGTCCTTGCCATTGGCCTCGGCGGCCTTCGCTCGCGCCCGGCGAACCATCTCGGCAAAGGCGTCCTTGCTGCCCGCGTGCAGCCACAACTGACGCGGGTTGGCTCGGGCCTCGGGCACGACGGCGATGGCCTCGGCCCAGAGCAGTCCGACCCCTCCGGCGCCGAATCGCTCGTAGCGGCGGACGGTGAGTTTGCTCGGTCGGCCCAGGGCGTCGCCGTCGCAGCCTTCCATTGCGTGGACGCTCAGCGAATTCGGGATGGTCAGGCCGTCGAACGCGACGGGCTGCGCCAGAATCGAGACATCTTCGAGTGCCTCGACATTGGCTCCCAGCCGCCGGCCGAGATCCCTGAGATCTTCGATCGTGCGGAGTTGAAATTCCCACTGACGAGGTTGTGCGGCTGCTTGTGTACTCAAAACGGCGGTGCCTCCTGTTGCGGTCCTATGGCTGACCTTCCAGTTTCGGCTTTAGGAACCTGGCGGTATAACTCCTGGCGTTCTTGACGATCTCTTCGGGCGGTCCCGCTATGACCACGGTGCCGCCGCCGTCGCCACCCTCGGGCCCGAGATCTATTATATAGTCGGCGATCTTGATGACATCAAGGTTATGTTCGATCACGACGACCGTATTGCCCATGTCGCAGAGCCGCTGGAGCACGTTGAGCAGGTTCTGAATGTCGGCGAAGTGCAGGCCTGTGGTGGGCTCGTCGAGCACGTACATCGTGTGGCCCGTCTCTGCCTTGCCCAGCTCGGCCGAGAGCTTAACGCGTTGGGCCTCGCCGCCCGACAGTGTCGTGGACGACTGGCCGAGTTGGACGTAGCCGAGCCCGACGTCGGTTAAGGTCTTCAGGATGCGAACAATGGCCGGGAAGTTGGAGAAGAACTCCACGGCATCTTCGGTCCGCATGTCGAGCACGTCGGCGATGCTCTTGCCCTTATACGTGACCTGGAGTGTCTCGCGATTGTACCGTGTACCCTTGCAGTCCTGGCAGGTGACGTAGACGTCGGGCAGGAAGTGCATCTCGATCTTCTTGGTGCCCTGGCCCTTGCAGGATTCGCAGCGTCCCCCCTTGACGTTGAAACTGAACCGGCCCGGCTTGTAGCCCCGAATCTTGGCCTCCCGCGTCATAGAGAAGAGTTTGCGGATCTGATCGAACGCCCCGGTATAGGTGGCGGGGTTGCTTCGCGGCGTCCTGCCGATAGGTGACTGGTCGATCTCGATCACCTTGTCGATCTGACTCGTGCCGAGGACGTTCTTGTGTTTGCCCGGCTTCTCGCGCGACTGATAGAGCCGACGCGTCAGCGCCCGTAGAAGGATCTGGTTGACGAGCGTGCTCTTGCCCGATCCGGAGACACCGGTGACGCAGACGAAGACGCCGAGCGGGAACTTGACGTCGATGGCCTTGAGATTGTTCTCGGCGGCGCCTTTGACCTCGATGCACTTTCGCAGGTTGTACTTGCGTCGCTTGATCGGCAGCTTGATGCTTTTCTTGCCGCCGAGGTACTGGCCGGTCAGCGATTCTTCGCACGCGACGATGTCTTCGAGCGTGCCCTGGGCGACGAGCCGGCCCCCGTGCTTGCCCGCCGCCGGACCGATATCGACGATGTGGTCGGCGGCGCGGATGATGTCCTCATCGTGCTCGACGACGAGAACGCTGTTGCCGATCTTCGCCAGCTTCTGGAGGATGCCAAGAAGGCGGTCGTTGTCGCGGTTATGCAGGCCGATCGTTGGCTCGTCCAGGACGTAGCAGACGCCCACCAACCCGCTGCCGACCTGCGTGGCCAGGCGAATGCGCTGGGCCTCGCCGCCCGCCAGCGTGCTGGTGACTCGGTCCAGTGTCAGATACCCCAGGCCGACATCGACCATGAACTTCAGCCGGGCCTTGATCTCCTTCAGGATCTGAGCGGCGATGACCGTCCGCTCTTCGTTCAGCTTGAGCGTGCTGAAGAATCGCTGGGCGCTCATGACGCTCAGACCGGTCAGCTCGCAGATGTTCTTGCCTGCGATCGTCACCGCGATGGCCTCGGGCCGTAGTCTCGCGCCGTGGCAGCTCTGGCAGGGCTGCTCCGACAGGTAGCTGTGCAGCCGGGCCTTGACGTAGTCGCTCGTCGTGTTCTTCCATCGTCGGGTAAGGTTCGGGATCACGCCTTCGAACGATAGGCCGTACTTGGTGTGGTCCTCCTCGCTTGTGCCGTACATCAAGATGCGCTTCAGGTCCGATGGCAGTTCGTCATATGGAACGGCCTTACTGACGCCCACCCTCCGGCAGAAACGCTTGATCAGGCGGTTATAGAAGATGTTCATCCGCTTGCCGCCCTTGCGCCATGCATCGATGGCCCCGTTCTCCAACGAGATCGTCTTGTCGGGCACGATCAGTTCCTGGTCGAATTCGAGGATTGTGCCGAGTCCGTCGCAGCTCTTGCAGGCCCCGTATGGCGTATTGAAGCTGAACAGCCTGGGCGAGAGTTCCTCCAGGCTGGCCTCCGGGTGTTCGGGGCAGGCGAACTTCTCGCTGTAGATGGTCTCTTCCCAGACGCCGTCGCCGCCGTTGTTCTTATCGGCCTCGGGATCCTGGAGCAGGACCAGCAGAATGCCCTCGGCCAGCTTCAGCGCGGTCTCGATGGAGTCGGCCAGGCGGATGCGCACGCCTTGCTTGAGGATGAGCCGATCGATCACCGCCGCAATGTCGTGCTTTCTGTTCTTGTCCAGATCGGGTACGTTGCGGACGTCGAGGATCGTGCCATCCACGCGGACGCGGACGAAGCCTTCCCGCTGAATGTTCGCAAGGATGTCCTTGTGCTCGCCTTTCTTGCCCCGCACCAGCGGCGCGCAGACCTGGATCTTGGTCCCTTCCGGGTGGGTCAGGATCGATTCGACGATCTGCGAGGAGTGCTGGCTGGTGATCTCCCGACCGCAGACCCAGCAGTGGGGTTGGCCGACCCGGGCGAAGAGCAGGCGGAAGTAGTCGTAGATTTCCGTCGTGGTCGCCACCGTCGAGCGCGGGTTGCTGCTGGCGCTGCGCTGCTCGATGGCGATGGTGGGGGGCAGGCCGGAGATGTCGCCCACCGCCGGTTTCTGCATCTGTTCGAGGAACTGTCGGGCGTAGGCGCTGAGCGACTCGACGTACTTGCGCCGGCCTTCGGCGTAGATCGTGTCGAACGCCAGCGAACTCTTGCCCGACCCGCTGATGCCCGTGATGACCACAAGCTGGTCGCGCGGGATGCTCAGACTGATGTTCTTGAGGTTGTGCTCGGCGGCACCGGTGATCGTGATGACCTTCTCGTTTCGTTGCGCCATATCGTCAGCGGACCAAATCCTTCGATTCCGATTCTCATTCATACGAATCCCCCGTTCGTGGGGTGTGCATCCGACTCCTTTCGGGTGGCACAAACCAATGATTGTACCCACTGCGTCCGAAAACGTAAACCTCCCCCCGGCCCATTTTCCCACATTCCGCCCGGCGGGGTCCGCCTGTGTGTGTGAAAACATCCTGCCACACGTGGTTCTGTTCGCGCGCAATAGACCTTGCCCCAGAATCCGCACGGACACGTCCGCGCTGCGGCGTGTCTGTGAAAAAATGCTGGCGCGATGGTTTTTCGAGTGTTACTCTTTGTGTTTTAAGGGTTTAGAAGACAAGGAGCACATGGATGAATGGTCCGATTACCAAAGAGCAACTGCAGGCGGTTTTG
>JAAYBA010000257.1 GCA_012719085.1 Planctomycetota bacterium | reverse complement strand
GCCCATCGTCCAGCGGGCCGATTCGCTCCAATCCGAAACAGCCCCGTTCTCGTCCTTGACGCGAACCTTCCAGTAGCATCGCGTGCGCGATCGCAGCGGCCCGCCTCGGTAGACCACGTGCACCGACTGGTCCGACGCCACCATGCCCGAATCCCACAGATCGCCTTTGCCCTGGTCGAGCAGGTCCTTCGTCGAGGCCACCAGGACATGATACCCGCTCTGCCGCTGACCGCGTGCATTCGCGTCCGTCGCGGTCAGTTGCCAGCTCAACCGCGGTTCGGCCACGTCGATGCCCAGCGGGTCGCAGAGGTACTCGCATCGCAACGCACTCAGCGTCACCGAGCATGCGCCGTCGGCTACCGACGGGGTCGTCCACGTCAGCCAAACGCAAAGAACAAGCAAGACAACGGAACACATTGATGTTTTCATGTCGGCCTCCTGAGCAATCCCGGTTCGACGCATACGCACAAAGCGGACGGATGCGGTCGGAGCATCATCCCGATGCCGATTATATAGTGGCGTGCGCGATCACACTATGCAAAAGTGATTCAGCGACATGGAGGGAGTTCGACACATCAAGGATGGTCGGGGTGCTCGGCCTTCGGCGGGACAGATGCCGGGGGCTTGACGGACGTGATGGCCGCGATCAGACCGGTCGCCACCCAGAGACCGCTGGCGATGGTGGCGGCGGTGGCCAGGATCACGAGGACAATGAGAACCGTTTGCATGGTCTATTCTCCCTTCTCGCGACTGAGCAGATGGCCGATGAAGTAGGCCAGGACGGCGGCACCGAGCGCCGGGAGAATGGCGGGGACCCTGGTGGCCCCTCCCACGGCCAGTTGGGACAGCCCGGCCACCAGCGCCCCGACCACCATGGACAGGATGCCCGCCAGCGGTCGCGGCTTCTTCAGCCACAGACCCAGAACCAGGACCGGAAGGATCGCCGGCGCCCAGATCGTGTAGCAGACCAACAGGCCGTCGATGATCGTGGGTACGGCAGCGGCCGCTACGGCGGCGGCTACGGCGATCATCACCGTCGCCGTACGCCCCACATCCAGGGCCTTGCCATCGACGAGGCGGTGAATCGGGCGAACGATGTCCTGTGTGAAGACCACCGCCCCGGCGTTCAGCAGCGAATCCAGACTGGACATGATGACGGAAATCGAGACGACCAGCAGCAGCATGTACCCTTCGGTGGGCATGATCGCCTTGACCATATTCAGCAGGACATGGTCCTCATCCGTCCCGGCCGGGACGATCCCGCGCGCCGCCACGCCCAGCGAGATCATCACCGCAAACCACACCACGCTGAACAGGCCTCCCAGCACGAAGGCGTGTTTGGAGACGCGCGTCGTGCGGGACGCCAGCGCGCGGTTGGCATAGGGCGGAATCAGCGTCTCGCCCAGCAGAAACGCCGTGACCAGGCCGATGATCTGAAACGGCGTCTTCGAGGCCAATCCGTCCTGCGTCGCCACAGCGGCCCGCTCGGCGAATCCGGCAATCCCCCCTTCCAGGTGGAAGCCCAGTGCCAACAGAAGCACGACGGGCAACAGAATGGCGAAGGCGGTGAACTGAAAGGCGTCGGTGACCACGCTCGCCCGCAGGCCGCCGGAGGTGGTGTACAACGTGGTGATCCCGACGATGAGCACCACGCCCGACCAGAGTGGCAGACCGAGGACGTCCTTGAACACGACCCCGCCGGCCTTGGCCATCACCGCCGCATAGCCCGTGCACAGGCCCACCGAGATGACGCCCGCCAGAACGTGACATCGCCGATCGTACTTCTGCCCGATGGCGTCGCCGAGCGTGTGACAGTCGTTCAGGGCCCGCAGGCGCGGCGCCACGAGGACGCCGACGAGCACGTTCTGAAGGGAATAGGCCAGACCGATGCCAAAGAACAGGAACCCACTCTGGAACCCTTTGCCCACGAACCCGATGGAGAACCCCGGACCGACGTACGTCGCGCAGAGACTGCCGAAGACCAGCGCCAGAGGCAAGGCCCGGCGGGCCAGGGAGAACTCCGCATACTCGCGGGCGGCGCGGGCGCGCACGGCGACAAACGTGAGCACCACCACGTAGCTGGCCACGAGCGTCACCGAGACCACCGTATGCACCGTTCCGTTCCCTACCGTTTTGTGCCACTTCCCGCTCGGCGTGAGGGAGCGGGTCTGTCCACGCAGGTTCAGCCTCTATTCACGCCCGTCCTGAAACGCCTCTTCCTCCAACTCGCTGATCACGGCATCCAGGTCGGATTCCGTGCGAATCCACCCGACCTCCGGATCGACCAGGAATGAGCTGTACCACTGAATCAGGTTCTTCGCGAAGTCGGCATCCTTGCAGTAGATGCCGAAGGAAATCTCTCCGGCGTGCGAGCCCTGCTTGCGCGGAATCTGCGGGAAGGCCAGCAGCACCGCATCGCGGCTCAGCATGAATTCAATGTCGGAAACCTTGCTGTTGTAGATGCGCAGCCGGCCCGACTCGATGGCGTCGGGATACTTGCGAAACAGGTGCCGGGCGGCGTTGGAGAACCCGGGAACGCTGAGGTTCATCGCACGGTGCACCCGGACATCGGGATACTCTTCGATGATCGTATAGAGTTGGCTGAGATAATCGTCCATGGGCTGCCGCTCGCCCTCGAACAGCATGCAGGTCCACAACTCGCCCTGGCCGGTGGCGTCCAATTGGTCCTCGCACATCTTCTTGGCGGCGTTGTAGGTCTCGCGCCGGCTGCCAAGCACCCGGAGCTGCCGCTGCATGAGCACTTCGGCCCAGACCGGCATGTCCTTGGGCAGCGCATCGGGCGGGCAAACGCCCAGACGCGTCATCAGGCGAAGGAACTGCTTGTGCTCGGAACCGTAGAACCGCCGGCCGACGACGCTGCCGACGTTGCCGTTGCACTCCAAGCCATAGCGTTTATGATAGCCGAACGACAGACGATGCACCTGGTAGCCCCGCTCGGTGAGCTTGGCCTCCAATTGGCCGATCAGAGCCACCGCCTGCTTTTCCGGCGCCTTATCCACCGACAGATGGACGTTGGGGCACAGCACGATGGGCCGCTCGCCCAGCATGCCGACCAAGGCGCCGAACTCCTCGGCCGCCTGCTCCACCTCCTCGCGGCCGTCGTACCGCTCGACGCAGACAAAGATCACCAGCACATTCTCAAACTCCGCCCGGCCCTGGGGGGGAGAAATCGTGGCCGGATCAATGCGGTTGCTCGGTTTCTTGTCCTCGAAGTAGCACGAGGAACATTGATAGCTGTCGATGATCATACGCTACGTCAATTCCATTCCGGATCGGCTACAGGTTCACCCGGTTACGGCTGGGGCTTCGCGTTGACGCGCTCGCTCTCTTCTGCCGCGAGACGATAGCCGCGTCAACGCGTGAGATAAAAAGGCCCACATCCGGTGCCACCACCTTGTCGCCGAACCCAGCGCTGTTCATCAGACGCACCATCTCCGTCGCCGCCCAGAAGTCGTCCGACTCCCGGATGGCCCGGGCCTCCTCCCGCGTCAGCGATTTCAGAAAGGCGGGCAGACACCCGTCCCGCAACGCCACGCCGTAGTCGGCCAGCAGTTCCTGGATCTCTCGATTCAAATTCGCCATCGGTTGCCTGCTCCCAAGAGAAGACGCTCAGTCCTCTTCATCCGAATAATCCTTCATCATTCTCCTCAGCTTCAAGATCGTCCGAAATTCCAGCATCTTGACGGCCCCCACCGTCGTCTTGAGCTGGTTGGCGATCGCCCGGTTCGACATCCCCTGCATCCACATCTCGATGGCCTTGCGCTCGCGGGCCTTGAGCTTGCCGAGCATGCGATGCAGGAGCTGCTTGAGCTCCGCCTGTTCCGTCAGGTCGTGCAGCCCCATTTCCGGCGCGACCAGGTTCTCCAGGTCGGCCTGGGACAGCGCCAGGTTCCGATTCATCCGCCGGTAGACCTCACGGAGCCGCTTGCGCATGTAATAGAGATACACGGTCCGCAGCAGGTGGGCATCGTTGGCGATGTCACGCAGGTGGTCCGGGTTTTCCCAGATGTCGGCATACACATCCTCGAGCACATCTTCGCATTCGACCTCGTTGCCGAGATAGCGATACAAATGGCGAATGAAGATGTTGAATGTCGCCCTCACAAACGGTTCCATCGCCCGGCGACGGGACTCGGCGTCGGGGCTCGTCAGCCCCTTCAAAGCGTTACGCAGCCGCTTATCCATATCCGGTTTTCGTTCTCCGATTCGCGATATTGGCCGCCCGGCCACCTCCGCAGAGGCGACAGGACGCGGGGCACCGTGCCCCGGAAACCCGCATTCTATCGTGGGCATTCGAGAAACTCAACCGGCAAGCGGCCGCGTTGCCCCCCTGTTTCGATTTCTTTCCTCCGGTCGTGTTCGATCCGGCACGTCATTCGACGGACGCTCCAGACTCTTCCATGCGTCTTCCCCGTCCTTCGGGCCGAGCGTCAGGGCGCCATCGAGATGGGACTGAAGCCACGCCTCGGCCAAGACCGCCACGTCGGCAAAGTCCACCCGGCAATCGCCGTTGACGTCCCCTGCCGGCGGCAATGGACAGTCCGCGACCTCCGGACCATCCAGCACGGCGGCATAGATGTTCCACGGCCCCCTCCGGTTGTCCTGCCAGACCACCGTAGTGCCGCTGACGGCCGGGCGGATCTGGTCGCCGGGGTCGTCGGTGATGCGAAACGTCCGGCGCGTCACCAGATTGTGGCCGTAGATGTCCCAGTGCCCGTCACGGTCCTCCTGCCAGACGACCAGATGCCCGTCGATGTCCGGATAACGCTGATCGCCCTCGGCCGAGACAACAACGAACTCGCTTACCTGGTTCTGGTCCGAGAGACGCGCGGCGAAGATGTCCCAGTCCCCGTAGAAGTCATCCTCCCAGACGACCGTGTCCCCGCTGACGACCGCGTTCTGCTGGTCGCCTTCAAGCAGAACGACCGCAAACTCGGCCGGCCGGTCGCGCATCAGGATATCGGCGGCCAGGATGTCGTTGTCGCCGAAGTAGTTGTCCTGCCAGACCACGGTGGTCCGCCAGATCGACGGTCGCTGCTGATCGCCCTCGTACGCGGCGATCAGAAACTCCCGCGGCTGTTCCGGGTCGGTCACGTCGGCGCCGAACAGGTTGTAGTCGCCGCCATTCGTATCCTGCCAGACGACGATGTTGCCGTAGATGGCGGGCCGCTCCTCGTCGTTGGCCGGGATGTCGGAGACCACATAGCCGATCGGCGCATCGAAGTCGCTCACGTCCG
>JAAYBA010000256.1 GCA_012719085.1 Planctomycetota bacterium | reverse complement strand
TGGTTGGCGCCGCGATGGCCGAACTTCAGTTTGTAGGTGGTGCCGCCGAGCGCCAGGCTGAGGATCTGGTGGCCCAGGCAGATGCCGAAGATGGGGACCTGGCCCAGGAGGGCCTTGACCGTCTCGACGGCATACGTCACGGCCGCCGGATCGCCCGGACCGTTGCTCAGGAACACGCCGTCGGGCTTGTGCGCGAGGATCTCCTTGGCCGAGGCCTTGGCCGGCACGGCGACGACCTCGCAGCCGTGCGAGACCAGCAGGCGGAGGATGTTGCGCTTCATGCCGTAGTCGATCGCGACGACCTTGTACTTCGGCTCCGGCACGTCCTGCGTATTCGCCAGGACGTCGAGGACGCCTTTGGTCCACTCATAGGGCTTGGCGACGGTGACGTCCTTGACGATGTCGCGACCGACCAGGCCGGGGTATTCCTGCAATTGTGCCGCGAGCTTCTTGATGCCCAACTCGCTCGATGAGAGGATCCCGCGCATGGCGCCTTCGGTGCGGATGTGGCGCACGAGCTTGCGCGTGTCGATCCCCTCGATGCCGACGACATCGCTGGCCTTCAGGTAGGCGTCGAGCGTCTCCTGGTTGCGCCAGTTGCTTGGATAGGGACAGTTCTCCTTGACGACGAACCCGGCGGCGAAGACCTTGCGCGACTCCCAGTCGTCGGGATTGGTCCCGACGTTGCCGATGAGCGGATAGGTCATGGTGATGATCTGCTCGTGGTACGAGGGGTCGGTGAGGATCTCCTGGTAGCCGGTCATGGACGTGTTGAACACGACCTCGCCGCACGTGCAGCCCTTGGCCCCGAACCCCCGGCCCTCGAACACCGTTCCGTCTTCTAAGAGCAAAACCGCTTTCACGAAGTGTCCTCGCTATCGGTAATAATGCTGAATCGGTTTGACACGAATCTTCTTGGCCTTGAGCGACTCGATCGCCTTGACGACCGCCTCGGCCCCGCGAATGGTGGTGACGTAGGGGATCTGGCGATCGACGGCGTTGCGCCGGATGGCGAACGAATCCGTGATCGACTGCTTGCCCACCGTCGTGTTGACGATCAGGTCGATCTGGCCGTTGATGATCGCGTCGACGATGTTCGGCCGGCCCTCGCTCATCTTCAGCGCGAACTCCGAAGGGATGTTGTTCTTGATGAACTCGATGCAGGTGCCCTTGGTCGCGATGATCTTGAAGCCCATCGCGCCGAGCTTGCGGGCCACGGGCACCGCCCGCGCCTTGTCGGTGTCGCGGATGCTGAACAGGACGCTGCCGGTCACCGGCAGGCTGTTGCCGGCGGCGATCTGGCTCTTGGCGTACGCGGTGCCGAAATCGTCGGACAGGCCCATCACCTCGCCCGTCGAGAGCATCTCCGGGCCCAGCAGCGCGTCGGTGCCGGGGAACTTCAGGAACGGAAAGACCGCCTCCTTCACCGCGTAGTGCTCGGGGCGCACCTCCTCGGTGAATCCCAATTCGTCGAGGGACATGCCCGCCATGATCTTGGCGGCCAGCTTGGCCAGCGGCACGCCGATCGCCTTGCTGACGAACGGGATCGTGCGCGAGGCCCGCGGGTTCACTTCGAGGATATAGACCTCGTCGTCCTTGACGGCGAACTGAATGTTGATCAGGCCCTTGACATCGAGTTCGAGGGCCAGCAGCTTCGCCTGCCGGGCGATCTCGTCGAGGACCTTCGGTTTGACATTGACGGCCGGGATCGAGCAGGCGCTGTCGCCGGAGTGGACGCCGGCCTCCTCGATGTGCTCCATGATCCCGCCGATGACGACGCGCGAGCCGTCGCTGATGGCGTCGACGTCCAGTTCCGTGGCGTCGTCGAGGAACTTGTCGATCAGGATCGGGTGCTCGCCCGAGGCCTCGATGGCCTCCTCGACGCACGCGCGGAGGCCGTCCTCGTCGTAGACGATGTCCATCGCGCGGCCGCCCAGCACGAACGACGGGCGGATCAGCAGCGGGTAGCCCAGCTTGCCGGCCACGTTCAGCGTCTCGTCGTAGGTCATGGCGGTGCCGCTCTCGGGCTGGCGCAGGCCGAGTTTTACGACCAGGCGGTTGAAGCGTTCGCGGTTCTCGGCGCGGTCGATGCTGTCGGGCGAGGTGCCGATGATGGGGACGCCGGCCCTCTCCAGCGGGACCGCCAGCTTCAGCGGGGTCTGGCCGCCGAACTGGACGATGACGCCATCGGGCTTCTCCTTCTCGACGATGCTCATCACGTCCTCGAAGGTCAGCGGCTCGAAGTACAGCCGGTCGGACGTGTCGTAGTCGGTGCTGACCGTCTCGGGGTTGCAGTTGACCATGATCGACTCGACGCCGATCTCGCGCAGCGCAAAGGCGGCGTGGCAGCAGCAGTAGTCGAACTCGATGCCCTGGCCGATCCGGTTGGGCCCGCCGCCGAGGATCATGATCTTACGCCGGTCGGTCGGGGCTGCTTCGCATTCGGTCTCGAACGTCGAATAGAGATAGGGCGTGGTCGCCTCGAACTCGGCGCCGCAGGTATCGACCGTCTTGTAGACGGCGTTGACGCCGAGCGACTGGCGGTGCTTGCGAAACTCGGGCTCGGTGACGTTGGAGATCGAGGCGAGATAGCGGTCGCTGAAGCCGTACTCTTTGGCCTCTCTCATCATGCGGGCGTCGGGCAGCTTGCCGTTGCCGGCCAGCAGCTTGCCTTCCAGCGTCACGATGTCCTTGATGTTGTTCAGGAACCACGGATCGATCTTGGTCAGAGCGAACAGCTCATCCACCGGCATCTTCCGCCGCAGCGCCTCGGCGACGTACCACAGCTTGTCCCAGCAGTGGCTCCGCAGCTTGTCCCTCAACTGGTTCGGCGGGACCGTCTCGTCGATGTGCTTGGCCGCCAGGGCGTGCCGGTCGATCTCCAGCGAGCGAATCGCCTTCTGGAGGGCCTCCTTGAAGGTCCGTCCGATGGCCATCGCCTCGCCGACCGACTTCATCTGGACCGTCAGCTCGGGCGAGGTCTGCGGAAACTTCTCGAATGTGAATCGCGGCCACTTGACCACGCAGTAGTCGATCGTCGGCTCGAAGCAGGCGGGCGTCTTCTTCGTGATGTCGTTGGGGATCTCGTCGAGCGTGTAGCCGACCGCCAGCAGCGAGGCGATTTTGGCGATGGCGAATCCCGTCGCCTTCGAGGCCAGCGCCGAGCTGCGCGAGACGCGCGGGTTCATCTCGATGACGTAGAGCCTGCCGTCGGCGGGGTTGACCGCGAACTGGATGTTCGAGCCGCCCGTCTCGACGCCGATGGCCCGGATGATCTTCAGCGACGCCTCGCGCATGATCTGGTATTCTCTGTCGGTCAGCGTCTGGGCCGGTGCGACGGTGATGCTGTCGCCCGTGTGGATGCCCATCGGGTCGAGGTTCTCGATGGAGCAGACGATGACCACGTTGTCCTTGCGGTCGCGCATGACCTCGAGCTCGTATTCCTTCCACCCGGCGACCGACTCCTCGACGAGCACCTGGCTGTGGGGGCTCAGCGCCAGGCCCCATCGGATGTACTTCTCGTATTCCTCGGTGTTGTAGGCGACGTTGCCGCCGGTGCCGCCGAGGGTATAGGACGGACGGATGATGGCGGGAAAGCC
>JAAYBA010000255.1 GCA_012719085.1 Planctomycetota bacterium | reverse complement strand
GCCGCCAGGATCTCCTCTCGTTGCTCCGGATCCAGCCTGTCGCCCATCAGACGAAGCACAGCCCGTTTGCCCAGGTCGGTCTGGTCCGGATGTTCCTCCGGATCGAGTTCCATGGCGCTGGCCACCAGCGCGCCATCAAGCCGCCGGCGGCATTGCGTCGACATCGGCAGCGACCTCGCCTTCTCCAGCAAGGCGATCACCTCCAGGGGCGCACCGTCGACCGTCGCCTGGGCCGCCGCCAATATGTACGCCGCCAGAGACGTAGGATTCGCCTCCAGGAATGCGCTCGTGAGCCTCCTGGCGTCCTCCGGCCGCTCTGAGGTTATGGCAACGAGGATCTTCAGAACGGGATCGTCTATCTTGTCGAGATACACCCCAAGTTTCGCGGGTTCGGATCGAGCCATGCGAGACGCCACCGGGAAGTAGTAGTTGGGCCCATCGAGCAACAGTGCCTCAACATGATCCGGGAAGCCGGGAATCTCTCGCGGTGGATAAGACAGATGCCATACCATCGGTCCGTTGAGAGAGGGGACCACCGCTGTGAGCGCGGGACTCGAGCTTCGGGCCACCTCCCGATCCAGAAACTCGACGTAGTCACTCAGATCTCTCCGCCGGCCCAGCAGGGAAGCGACGTAGCGGAAGATATGGATGCGACCGGCGACCGTCTGATTCAAGCTCGCATACCAGTCGATCAAATACCGGTCCAGCAGAGCTCTCTGCTCTTCCGCCAAGACGGCGCCGGACCGGCTGTTCTGCAGGACATAGGCAACGGAACTGATTTCGTAGTAGCCGGGATCGGGAACCTCTTTCAGCATTCGCATCGAATGCTTGAACAGTCGCACCGCGATCGGATCGCGGCCGTAACACCGCAGGCCGACGATCAGGGCCAGTCTCGGATGCGTCTCTCGAAACATATCGAAGATATGCTGAGCTTCTTCGAGTGTGCAACCTTGTCCTTCGATCCGATGGAGAATCCACACCGCCTGAATCGCCTCGTTGTCAGGATATCTGTCAGCCAGGTTCTCGATGGCTTCTCTGAGATTGGACAGGCTGAACGAGGGGATCGCCACCAGAATCTCGGCATTGGCAATACCGTGGCGTCTCAGGTCGGCTGCCACCTGAGACTTGTGCGCACTGCCCAGGGTCTCAGCCAGGGTCAGAATGTGGCTGACGGCGAACTCTCGGACGTCCTCCACTGTGGGTGGCAACGCCACATTGGACGGCAGATTCGCCGGGTGGTGGGCCATCGACCGGCTGTAGCGTATCCGCTCACTCCGATGGCGGTAAGCCACGGAATGTGACTGATCCAGACGCAGCAACTCCAGCGCGTCAGCCGGGAGGATGCGCTCGATGTTCGTGTTCACTCCCTGCCGTGACCAAACAAACGATGCCTTCTTGTTCGTATTTCCGGGGATTTCCTCATCGCAATCCAGCAAATCGAGGAAGGCTTGGATTGCCTCGGTTGTGCGACCGACTTCTTCCAGGGCCACGGCATGTTGATAGTGCAGTCTGTAGTCTTTCGGATGCAGTGGCAACAGACGCTGGAGGAAGCGGATGGCCATATCCCACGCACCAATGGACATCATGGTGCCTGCGATCGATTCAGCGTCGCGCCGGTCCATCTGTTGTCCCCCGGCCAACTCCATCAGAATGCGGAATCCATCCTCCTTATTGCCACGCTGGATGTGGAGCCTGGCGATTTTCAGACGCGTCTGGCCGGTGTCGTCCAGGGCCATCGCCCGCTCCAGCGTCTGGACCGCCTTCTGCCAGTCACCCTGGGCTTCTTCGATGCTGGCCAATTCATAGAGCAGCGAAAGGTCCTCGCTCTGCAAGCGCGACGCTTCCAGCAGCGCTTGGCGGCGTTCCTCGTACCTGCCCATCTGCTTGTACACTTCGGCCAGCGCCAGCAGCGGTACGGCCGAAGAACGGTTCCTCTGCCGCTGTTGCTGGAGCCGGTCGATCAGTTCGCCCTGCGTACCGAGGCGTCCGGCGGTCTCGGCCGTCTCGCGAATGAAGCGGAGCTTCTCCGAGACGTTCTGCGCCGCCTCATACAGCCGCCAGTACGTACGTTGGGCCTGTTCGTATTGGCCCTGCGACGCATACACCTTGGCCAACTGCGATAGGACCTCTGTATCACCTTCGAATTCTCGACTGGCCGCTTCCACCACGGCAGCCGCCTCGTCGGCTCGGCCCATGGCGATCAGAAGCTGGGAGTGACACAAGCGCGGCGCGGCACTGGTGGGAGAGACCCGCGTCCACTCCTGGACCCATTTGAGCGCGTCGTCGTGGCGTCCGCATTTCTCATACGCCTCGACCAACTCGCGCATGAGGTCGGGCTCCCGCAAGCCGGACCGGGCCAGCACGGACTCCAGTCCCTCGGCTGCGCGTGTCCAGTCCTGTCGCAGGCGATAGAGGTGGATGTGTTGTCGCATGGCAATCTCGGGATCGGTCTGGATTGCCTGGACCAGCACCGCATCGGCCCTGGCCGGCCGACCTTGCGCCTCATGCAATTCACTCAGCAGACACGCCTTTTGAATGGTCAACTGACCTATGGACTCCATCTCCCGGACCATTCGGCCGGCCTTTTCGTCAGAATCCACCGCCGCGATCACCTGAGACAGCGCCGCCCGGATCATGGGAAAATCCTCGGCCATCTGCAATTGGTGCATCGCCCAGACGAGCGCCTTGTCGAATTCCTTCAGGCGAATCGCCAGCTTGCAGAGATGGTTCAGATAGATCACGTCTTTGCTGAACTCGTCATATCGTGCTTCAGCCCACTGCAGGGCAAGATCGGCGCGATCGCGTGCGCCGGCGGCGTTGCAGGCACGCATCATCATCTGCAGGTCGCCCTCACGGGCCACCGTTTGGAGGATGCGCAACGCCTCGTCCTGTCGGTTTGTACGATACAGAAACTCCGCATAGACCTGTCGGGCACTGAGGCTACCCGGCAAAGCAGCAATCATCTGCCGGTAGACATTCTCAGCCCGCTCACGCAGGCCGTACTGCTCCAGGAGACCCGCCACACGCAAATAGGCGTACTCACTCTTGTCCGACACATCGAGAAAGCGCATCAGTCTCGCCGCCGCGTGCTCGTCCTGTTGGTTCCGGTGATACAGATCGGCCAGTTGGATCAGGATCTCGCTGTCCTGCCGGTCGCGTTCGGACAACTGCTCGAACAGTTCAATGGCCTTGTCCAGTTGGCCGGCGTCCGTCAAAACCTTGGCGTAGGCCTTCTGATTGGCGGTATCGCCTGGGGTGACTCTGAGAATCTCCCGAAACATCTCCAGGGCCTCATCGGCCGCACCGATTCGGAGAAGCAGTTCGGCCAATTGCCTTCTCAGGCCGGTACGCTCGGGATGCCTCTCGACCAAACCCGCCAGATAGTCTTTCAATCCGTCGATGTTGTCGTTGCGATCGAAAACCCGTTCAATCTGCGTACAGATCTGGTTCTCAAGCCACGATCCCTCGCCGACCATCTCCAGCGTCTCGGCATAGACCTCCAAAGCCTTGTCGGTATCGCCCTTGTACTGATGGATATCGCCCTGGCGAAGCCGGCGCATCACACCCTTGTAGGGGTCTCGCGTCATCCCAATCAGGTCTTCGTTCGTCTTGAGGGCATCGTCAAAGAGCCCCTCTCTGAT
>JAAYBA010000030.1 GCA_012719085.1 Planctomycetota bacterium | reverse complement strand
GGACGTGGATGTCGAACGTCCCCTGGATCTCATCCTGGAAGATGGAGATCTGCCAACCCTTCGTCGATTCGGCACGCAGCGCGATCTCCTGGTCGTTGTAGAAGAAGCGCGGGATGCTGGAGAACCTCCTGAACGTGCCGTGTTCGACATCCTGAAGGATCATATTCCAGACGTGATAGAGCGGCCTGGCCATCTGCGGATGGGTCAGCCCCAGCTTCCTGACGAGGTTGTTGTCGCCTTTGAGAACGGAGAGGATCGTCTCATCGTCGGCCATGAACCCCGCTCCGGAAAACCGCCCGGGCCGACCGATGTAGGTGATCAGATCCACGGAAAACCCCGTGATCATCGTGGTGGCATCCAGCTCCGCGTCCGCGTGGAGTCCGGTTTGGGCCAGTGTCGGGAAGTCATCACGATTGACGTGAAGCTGCCGGTCCTTGCCGTAGGCGAACGGGACTCTGTAGCTGTAGTGCAGAGGCTTTCCATTCTCGACGGTGACAGGGATGCACACATACTTGCCGTTCTTCAGAACGGCGGTCACGATCTCGGTTCCGTCTTCCGCTATGTACGGAGATGGAAGGCCCGGCCGCTCATCCAGTTCGTGGGGATAGAGAAGGCAGGCATGGTCTTTCCGCCTGGCGGACGCCTCATGCAACGCATATGATTCTGCCAGAAAGCAGGCGACGACGATCGCAGCAATAGGAAGACGTACGATGTTGCCACGGCACATTTCTCATCTCCTTACATCATGGACTACGGCTATGACGGCTATCCCGGCGGTTCGGTTGACAGAAAACTGCGACGATACCAAATGGGTTTGCGGTGTCGGCTGATGCGGGCCTTCGAGTGAGATCGACGGCGCACCGAGGCAGGCGGGCCGGCTCGTTCTTCCTTCGGAGCGAGACGAGGCGCGCCTTCGCCCAAGCGGGCAGGATCGCGAACAGGCGGTGTGTCCTTGCTGAGAATACGCCATATTGCGAACCTGCATGTGTCATCGATCATGCCGGGGGCTGCGGAGCTCGGCGGGGGCGAAAAGGAAATCTACCGGAATTTGTGATCCGGCGAGGCGATTTGTCTGCACGGGGGCAGGTGCAGGCCCGTACAATGGTCTAATGACTACCTACAAGCACGCACTGGCCCTGAATCCATACTTCGGGGATTCGACCGCGACGATGGGGATCTTCCCACCGACCGGCCTCGAGTATATCGTCGCCAGCATGAAAGACCTGGTGGGCAAGGTTACCCTTCTGGACCTGCGGTATCAGAAGGCTTTCCAGGACCCGAAGGCTCTCAGCCAGTTCATCCGGGCCGAGATCGATCTGCTGTGCATCAGCGTTCGCTGGGAAACCCGCTTCGAGGACATCTGCGATTTCATTTGCCAGTTGCCGCCCGAGGTGACCACCGTCGTCGGCGGCTACAAAGCGACGCTGGAGGTCGAGTACCTGTTCGAGCGCTGTCCGAACATCGATATGATCGTCCGAGGCGAAGGCGAGGAGATCATTCGGGACATCTGCAACGGGCTGCCCTGCAAGGACATTCGGGGGTTGTCCTACCGGGAGAACGGCAAGGTGGTTCACAACGAGAACCGGCCTCTGCCCGAGCTGGACGGCATTCCGTTTCCCGACCGCTCGCTGCGGACGCACGACTACTACTGGTTCCAGTACGGGGTCCGGTTCGGCCGGCGCACGTTCGACACGGTGCTGACGACGCGGGGTTGCCCGTTCAAGTGCAAGTTCTGTACGTTCAGCCTCAATCCGCTCGGACAGAAGCGCAGCTATACCGAGCGCCCCGTCGATTCGGTCATCGAAGAGCTCAAGACGATCACCGCCGATATCGTTCTGTTCAGTGACGACAATTTCTTCACGAACATCAAGCGCAGCGAGGAGATCTGCGACCGGATCATCGCCAGCGGGATCAAGAAGATGTTCATCGTCCAGGCCCGCGTCGATATTGCCCGACACCCCAGGGTCCTCGACAAGGCGCAGCAGGCGGGGTTCAAGCTGTTCCTGTTCGGGGTCGAATCGCCGCACGATCGAATCCTCGAGCAGCTTCAGAAGGGCATCACGCAGCAACAGATTCGCGACGCGTTCGCCGTCCTGACGAAATACGATTTCCATCTGCACGGGTACTTCATCTACGGCAACATCGGTGAGAGCGCCGAGGAGATGCTCTACATCCCGAAGTTCGCCAAGGAGATCGGGCTGGACACGATCAGCTTCCAGAAGCTGCGTGTCGAGAAGTTCTCGCCGTTGAAAGAGGTGGTCGAATCCACGCCGGGCTATCATTTCGACCGCATCGGCGGTCCGGTCTACTCCGACCGATACGGGCGCAAGGAACTCAAGGAAATCCGCAATCGGATTCGAGCGGCGTTCTACGATTCGGCCCAGCTTTGGCACATCGTCAGGAAGGCCCGCCGTATCGGCCTTGCCGATGGGCGAGATCTTGCGGGTGTGCTTCCCCGTTTGCCCGTATTGCTGTACCGGCTGGCTACACGAAAAAAGCAAAAGAGACGCCACCACATCCAGTCGGCCCGGCGCGCCGCCGCCGTCCTGTGAACGGGTGGATGGATGATTGCGAGCGGGCTCTCTTTCTTACGAATCCAGTAGCCGGACATCAAGAGGTACGCCCTTTCTTTCGTCGCGCACCAGGTGTATCGCCTGCCCCGGACACTGGCTCACACAGACCCCACATCCCATGCAGGCTTCCCAAGTCACGGCGACGGTCCCATTCATCCGGATCGCGCCGAACGGACACGCCTCTTCGCACGCGCCGCAGGCGGTGCATGCGGTTTCATCTATCTGGGCTACATAGCCGGACGACGCGACCATCGGGACGCCGTGCTTGCGCATGGCCTCGATCCCGCCGCAACAGCACTTGCAGCAGTTGCAGATCGCGTAGAATCGGCCCAGCAGGACGTCCTTGAACCAGGCCGAATGGAGATGGCCGCGCCTGTGTTCGTCCTCCAGGAGTTCGACTGCCTCTTTCTGGCTGAGACGACGACTTGTCTTGGGATGGTGCTCCAGGATGAAATCCACGAAGGGTTGTCCGATGACCATGCAGACCTGAATCGGCAGGCAGGGATTCACTCTCCTTTGACGGCACGCGCAGGGGAATACGGCCACTTCGGGAGGCCCCTTGAGAACCAAGTCGCGTGCCATCGCATAGGGAATGATCTGCTCCAGATCCCGCCGGGGGATCTCTCGGTTGAGAGTCACGATAGCCCGCGCCTGATCATGTGTCAGCACCTTGCCGTGATAGCGGTCTGCCCAGCGTTTCCTTCCTGCGGCGCTCAGACGCGGAAAGACCTGATTGGTGAGCAGGTCGAGGTATTGTTTGGTCCAGCGGCCGTAAGCATAGGCGTGTACGGCGCTGAGATTCAACACGCCGCGCCAGCCGGTCTTCCGCATAACGGCCCAAGTTGAAGGACGCAAGGGGTGCCAGCGTTCCGCATACAGCCAGAACAGCACCATCGAGACGAACAGTATCGCAACGGCAAGGAGTGCAATCCACCCTGACATCCTATGGCCTCCTTTCTCGGCGGCATGGCCTCGCATGTCAGATCTGCGATTCGTTCGACAGTCGCGTACTGCTCCATGATAGGCATCTGCCTTGGGCAACGCAACCTCGGTCATCGGGGGGGAGGGCGGAAAGGTCTGTCTTTTTGGGTCGCATGCGGGCGAGGGGAGGTCTATGATGGTGCCGATGGCGGGTGGGCGCCCGCCGCATCTGGTTGTTCGCGCGAGTAGAGCGTTGTCGGGAGGTGATTCGGATGAAGTCGTACAGGTTTGTGCTGGAGATGATGATCGCGATGCTTGTGACTGCCTCTGTGCAGGGATCGCAGGAAGCCGAGTCTTCGAACGCTTGGCGGGTGGGGCGGTTTGCGGAGAAAGACTTCTTCCCGGTCGCGGTCTGGCTACAGAGTCCGGCGAACGCCCCGCGTTATCAGGCGGCGGGGATCAATCTGTACGTCGGTTTATGGAGAGGACCGACGCAGGTGCAGTTGGAGTCGCTGAGGAAGGCGGGCATGCCGGTGGTCTGTCATCAAAACGCCGTGGGGCTGGCGCATCGGGACGACCCGATCATCGCCGCCTGGATGCACGGCGACGAGCCGGACAACGCCCAATCGCTCGGCGAGGGCAAGGGCTATGGCCCACCGATACTGCCTGCGAAGATCATCGAGGATTACGAGCGGCTGCGGACGGCCGATCCGAGTCGTCCTGTGTTTCTGAATCTGGGGCAGGGGGTGGCCTGGGACAACTGGCACGGGCGCGGGGTGCGCACGAATCATCCGGAAGACTACCCGTTGTACGTTCAGGGTTGTGACATCGTGTCGTTCGACATCTATCCGGCTACGCACAGCAATCCGCAGGTGGCCGGGCAGCTCGACTACGTCGCACGAGGCGTCGCTCGCCTGGTGGAGTGGACGGGTGGCCGCAAGGGCGTCTGGAACTGCATCGAATGTACGCACATCAGCAACCCGACACGTAAGCCCACGCCGCACGAGGTGCGCTGCGAAGTGTGGATGGCTCTCGTCCACGGCTCACAGGGGCTGATCTACTTCGTGCACGAATGGCAGCCGAGGTTCAACGAGGCGGCGCTGCTCGCCGATGCGGAGATGCTCGATGCGGTGACTCGGATCAACCGGCGGATCGCGCAGTTGGCGCCCGTTCTGAATGGACCGACGATCGCCGACGGTGTCCGCGTCGTCTCGGATCGATCTGATGTCCCAATCGCGACGATGATGAAGCGCCATGAGGGCCAGACGTATCTGTTTGCCGTTGTGATGCGAGAGGCCGCCGCCTCCGCCGAGTTCCAGATCGACGGGTTGCCCGGCCTGCGCACGGTGACCGTCCTGGACGAAGATCGCACGTTGGAATCGCGCGACGGCGTCTTCGCCGACCGCTTCGCGCCCTGGGACGTCCATCTGTACGAGATCCCCTGACGCCGTCAGGCGATCGGTGTCGCGTTGTCGCAACTCGCTCGATTTGGACGCTGTTCCTGCGGTCTGTCAGCGGACAGCGGCGCCCTGCCAAAGCCCCTCTGTGGCGGCGTACATATATGTAATGTAGAGCTGCACGCGGCGTCCATCGACCGTTGCTTCGACGAGCAGGTCTTTGACCAGAGGCCGATGCCACTGGAACGTCAGCGGCACACGAGCATTGATTCCGTCGGGCAGTTGATCCAGCGACTCGAACGTTCCGTACGAACTCAGCTCGAAATCGACGGCGTTGGCCGAATGGTCGAACGCCAGCGTCTGGTCACCGAGCCTCACCAGGCCGCTGCAGGTGAACGTGTCCTTCTGTGCGTCGAACGTCTGAGGAGCGTCTGCGAAATCGGCAAAGCGGCCGGTCAGCGAATCCATGGTGAACGGTCCCCTCGCCACGCCCGACTCGAACGTGCCGCGGCCCGAGAGGGAGAAGGGGATCTGCACGCCGCCGGCACGGATCGCCGCGGTGTGTGAGATCTCCGCGCTGCGGATGCGGAACTCCGTGAGGGTCGTCGTCAGCTTCGTGAAATCGGCGGCCATCCGCATGTGCGTGGTGCTGGGGACGAAGTCAATGTCCGGAAGATCGATGGTGGCTTCCTTACCGTCCACCTCCGCACGGAGCGTCACGGTATACCAGGCCTCCTGCGATCCGCCCGAGAAGTCGAACGTCACGGTGGTGAGCTGGTACGGCGTGGGATAGACGTACCAAGCGACTCCCTCGTAGATCCAGACGTCGGAGAACCCCGCGACCAGCATGTTCTTTTCGCTTTCCTGCGCCGTGTAGAAGTGATGGCGCAGGCTGTTTGACCAGAATCGGTGCAGGGGAATGGTCCCGAACGGCTGCTTGCCGGGCGGGTACACGTAGAACGAAACGCCCTCGTAGGTCCACACGCGGTTGAACGACGGATCGGTGATCAGCTTGTTCTTCTCTCGCTCCTTGGTCGTCCACAGGTGCGACCCGAGCGCATCCGACCAGAATCGGTACGCCGGTGCGACGTTCGACGCCGAGCCGTCGTAGAACGCATAGAAGACGATGCCTTCGTACTGCCAGACCGCCGACTGGAGCTGGATGAGCTTGTCACGCTCGTCGGCGTTCATCGTGTAGAACTGCTTGGCCGAAGTCCGCGAGCGGAAGCCGTAGACCGGTCCAAGCCCCTGGAACTCATAGGCCCCCATGTCGACGGCGACGCCGTAAAGTCTCGGCAGGCCGTCGAGATCTGTCTCGCCCCTCGGCGGCACGTAGGTCGGGTCGCCGGCGTCGATGCAGGGGGAGTTCTGCGAAAGGTGGAAATCGTTGTAGACCAGGCCGGTGAACAGGGGGTTGGCGTCGATGTTGCCCTCGCCCCAGTTCAGGACGCTTCCCGGCTCGACGAAGACGCCGGACCGACCCGACTGCACGTTGCTGTAGGCGATGCTCACCTGCGAATACGCGGTGCCCACCAAGTCCTGCCACACGTAGGCGTTGTCGCCCGCAGCGGCCTCGTTCTGCCAGAGGATGCTCTGGCTGATCTGTGGGTGGCTCTGACGCTGGCTGGCGACGGCGCCGCCCTTGGTCGCCTCGTTGCCGACCAACGTACAGTTCACGATCTGGCTGTGGCTCTGATAGAAGTCCATCACGGCGCCGCCGAGGCCGGCCGCCTGGTTGCCCGAGAAGATGCAGTTCACGATCGAGGGAGTGCTGCAGCGGTGGTTGTAGATGGCGCCGCCGTCCAGGAGGCACGTATTGCCCGTAAAGGTGGACAGCGAGATCGTGAGACTGGAGGCGTAGCTGTGGATGGCGCCGCCGGTCTTGGTGGCCGTGTTGCCCGCAAACGTGCAACGGGTCACGATCAGATGGTCTCCGGTTTCCGTTCCGAGGGCGACGTGGTTGAAGATGGCGCCGCCTTCGAGACCGTTGTTGTTCTCGAAGATGCTGTCGGTGACGGTCACGCGACTATCGATGCCTGTGATGCCGTTTCCGGTGTTCTCTCTGAAGAGGCAGTCGGTCAGCGTGAGCGTACTGTTCTTGCCGTAGACGGCGCCGCCGTGCAGGGTGGCCGAGGCGTTGCGCAGGAAGGTGCAGTTCTGGAACGTGGCTTGGCTGTCTTCGCAGCGGAAGGCGGCGCCCCATTCGAGGACCGTATTGTCGGCAAAGGTGCAGTTGACGATGTTCAGAACGGAGTTCTCGGCGCGCACCACGCCGCCGGAGTGGCTCCTGGCGCCGTTGGTGACGGTCAGTCCGGCCAGGGTCAGCTCCGCGTTGAAGCCAAGGTCGAAGAAGCGATGGCCAGCCTCATCCTCGACCCAGCAGTCGACGACCGTCCTGGCCACCACGGCCGGATTGTTCGGATCGGTGCTGCGGATGGTCAAGGCCCGTCCGATCAGCAGAAGGTCCGCCGCGTCGCTGCCGGTGTAGGTGCCGGGCGCCAGGACGATGGTGTCCCCACTGGCCGCCACCCCGACCGCGGCCCGTAGGGTCGTGTAGTCCCCGGTGCCGCTGCTGTTGACGTAGATCGTTCTGGCGTGTGCGGCGTTAAACGACGCAAAACACACCACGCCCAGAAGACATGCGATTCTTGCACGGGTTAGCGCATTCATCGGTAACCCTCCTCCCAGAGGTACT
>JAAYBA010000254.1 GCA_012719085.1 Planctomycetota bacterium | reverse complement strand
GCCGTCGCGGGTATCGTATGGTGCGAGGTATCCCTGGACCTGCCGCTGGCATGATGCGGGAATCGGCCCGGCCAGCCGACTGTTGCGGGATCGCAAGGAACTTCAGGGCGCGCTCATACCCTATCTGGGAAACCCCAAGGTTCTTCTCTGCAAAACGGGCGTGCGCGCCTATCTGGAACGAGGCTGCAACAACCAGGATCCGAACAAACCGAGGAGGCCTCAGCCTCCTCTGGTGATTCCGGGCTGGGGGCTGGGTGGGGGTGGGGGGCGTCGCAGAGGCACGCCTGCATACGACCCGAACGAGTTCCCCGCGGTGGTCCCCCAGTACTGCTATACGATGAACGGAAACCTGCACCGGACCCTTCTGACCGGAACTCTCGCCGGGGCAGGCAATGCTATGGATACCAGGACCGTTCGAATCACAACGATCCGCCGCCAGACACAGGTCACGCGCAGTCCCGCCGAGGTGTTTGCCTTCGGCGAGGAGAATTCCTGGACGATCAACACAGAATCGCGATGGCCCGCGTCGTACAATCTCAGCGGTCCCTGGGGAGGCACGCAGAATGGGACCATGAACGATCCCACCGAGCCCGTGGACACCTCCTTGCCCACGTTCAGGGTCACCGGCGCCATTACGATCGGGTCTCTGGACATCGGGCCGTCGTATACCACCTTTGACACTGACCCGGAACGTCCCTATGCGTCGAGAATGCCGTCGACGGACGTCGGGGACGCCTTTGCAACCTACCACCGTCCGCACGGGGGCGATCTGAACACGGGCCACTCCTATGTCGCCATGTTGGACGGCCATGTCCGAAAGGTCATGGTGTCGGACCAGCTCCGCAAGAGCCGGCGCACGGAGGGTCTGCCCCAAAGCTCTCTCGGTCCCGGCGGCAATCTGTATCTCGCCTGGCCGCTCGAGGTTCCGCCCCTCGGCGGCTGGGAAAACCAGTGAGAAAAGAGCACAAAGGGGCGGAGACGGAGGCTTAAACGCCAGGGGCTTCCGCCATGCACTGCGCAGGAACCAATCAACACCAGCGCCGTTGCGCGATCAGCAGGCGGAACGCGTTACAGGGGCCGTGCATCCGGTTTGACTTCGCGCGGACAACCTCAGGAGTAGCCAACCCGGCTTGTGGGCACGGTTATGATGGCTGCGAGCGGGCACCGTCAGTACAATAGGGTTCGTGCTCGCGCAGATATGGGCGATGTATGACGCACTGCAAACGCTGTGACATTGGAGCCGGAGACGATGATAGACGGACGGATGAGAAGGCAGATTCAGATTCTACTGACGGCACTGCTCGTTGTGTTGGCGGGTGGTTCGAGCATGCAGGCGTGGCAGACGGCGGTGTCAATTGAGGGCGACCGATTCCTGATCGATGGGCGGCCGACGTACGAAGGGCGGGCGCCGAAGGCGTTGGGCCGGCTGATGAACGCGCGGATGGTCAACGCAACGTTTGACGACGAGAACCCGGCAACGCGGCCGGAAGGGCTCGACCCCGAGGTGAACGCGGCGCGGTTCATCACGGCGATGGACGAGTACAGGGCCCAAGGGATTCTTGCCTTCACGCTGAACCTGCAAGGCGGGTATCCGGGCTACGAGGGCGCGATCAACTCAGCATTCGAGCCGGATGGGAGCCTCAAGCCGGCCTATATCCGGCGAGTCGCCCGTGTGATCGAGGCGGCCGATGCCAAGGGTATGGTCATTATCCTGGGCCTGTTCTATCAGCGGCAGGATCAGATTCTGACCGATGAAGACGCGGTCCGCGCCGCGACGCGCAACGCCGCCGAATGGATCGCGCAGAAGGGCTACACCAACGTGGTCATCGAGATCGCCAACGAGTATCGCCACGGCGGATTCGACCATCCACTCCTCAAGAGCGATGCGGGCCAGATCGAGCTGATAGAACTGGCCCGCTCGGTGCATCCGAAGCTTCTGGTCTCGACCAGCGGCATGGGCAACGCCAGGTTCGCCCCGATGTTGTGCGAGGCGGCCGACTTCATCCTTCTGCATGGCAACGGCACCGAGCCGGAAGACTACGCCGAGCGGATCGCAGAAGTCGCGCACTATGGCAAGCCGACGGTCTTCAACGAGGACTGGTGCTTCAGCGACGACAGTCGTGGCGTAGCCGATGCGCCGGCCAAGGCGACGGCGGCGTTCGAGCACGGCGCCTCCTGGGGGATCATGAACCAGATCCGCAATCAGCAGTGGCCATTCATCTTCGGCATCGGCAAATCCGATGAGGGGCAGAACGCCAAAGAGGACTTCGCCGCCTACAAAACGCTCCGCACGCTGGTCGGCATGCCCTGATCGGTGCGGACCTGTCTACCGCGTCTCAGCCAGCCAGTTGCCGGCCAGGATGGCGAGGTCGGCAAGATCGACGCGGCAGTCGTTGTTCAGGTCGCCGGGGATCGGCTCGGCGGCCGAGACCATCCGCAACAGTGTCCCCCCGACCAGATCGAGCATGTACAGCTCGCCGTCGGGGCCCTCGCCGAACGAAGAGAGAAACCCGACGTTGGCCAGGCCCGGATTCAGCGCGGCGGTGCGTTCGGCGAATTCCGTCAGGGTCGCGCCGTCGTAGCGGAAGGACCAGATGCGGGCCGAGCCGTAGTCGCCGAAGAAGTAGGTCCCCTGCAGGCCGCCGAGCTTGTGGCCTCGATAGACGTAGCCGCCGGTGACGGAGACGCCGACGGCGTGCGTGTATTCGTAGATCGGGGGCACAAGCGAGGGGTCGTCGCAGGGCGGGTTGCCGCCGGCGCGGCTGTCGTCGCTGCACCGCGTCCCTTCCATGATGCGCCAGCCGTAGTTCTCGCCCCCGCTGCTGGAGGCGGGCTGAAAGTTGATCTCTTCGATCTGGTTCTGGCCGACGTCGGCGATGTAGAGGTCGCCGGTAAGGCGGTCGAAGCTGCACCGCCAGGCATTGCGCAGGCCGTAGGCCCAGATCTCGGGGCGCGCGCCGGGGACGCCGACGAAGGGGTTGTCCGGCGGAATCCCATATTGGCCCGTCGGGCCGTCGATGGCGCGCACGTCGATGCGAAGCAACTTGCCCAGGAGCGTGTCGAGGTTCTGGGCGCGGTTGCCCGGATCGAACCCGCTGCCGCCGTCGCCCGTGCTGATGTAGAGGTAGCCGTCGGGTCCGAACGCGATCCACCCGCCGTTGTGGTTGGAGAACGGCTGGGCGATGGACAGCAGCACGACGCCGCTGTCCGGATCGGCAACGTCCCAACTGGTCCGAGAGACGCGGTAGCGTCGAATCTCGGTCG
>JAAYBA010000253.1 GCA_012719085.1 Planctomycetota bacterium | reverse complement strand
TCCGAACGCGAACATCGTGGGTCGTTCCGGCTGGAACGAATGGCAGATCCCACTGAGCGACTTCGCCGGCGTGAACCCCAGCCGGGTGGACACGATGGTCATCGGTGTCGGCAACTCGACCAATCCGACCGCCGGCGGCATGGGCATCGTCTATATCGACGATGTCGGATTCGGCCGCCCTGCTACGACGCAGTAGCATCGCGCCGAATCGCCTTTGATACTGTGAAACCTGGGGCTCGTGCCACAACGGTACGAGCCCCTGTCCTGTCTACGCGACCACTCCATCGGCACTGCAAGTCTTGGAGCGCCCAGATCAATGAGCGGATTGTTGACAGACGAGGTGTTCGCATGGATGATGGGCTCGTTGCCTTGGAACCGGCATGGTCAGGACGTTACAGGAGTCAAGCCGAATGAAGAACGCATTGCTCATCTTACTCGTCACAGTGACGCTGATCGGTTCGACGTCGTCCGCTGGGCCTGCGAGTCGGGGCCCTACCCACTACATCACCAACCGGGCGCCGCTGGCGGCCAAGCCGTACACGGAGCTGCCCATCGGGGCGATCGAGCCAATGGGCTGGCTGCGACGGCAACTGGAGATCATGGCCTCCGGCATGACCGGCCGGCTCGATGAGCTGTATCCGCAGGTGGTGGGCCCGCGCAACGGCTGGCTGGGCGGCGACGGCGACGGCTGGGAGCGGGGCCCCTACTGGATCGACGGCCTGCTGCCGCTGGCCTACATCCTCAAGGACAGCGCGCTGATCGAAAAGGTCCGCCCGTGGGTGGAGTGGACGCTGACCCACCAGAGCGAGGACGGCTACATTGGGCCGGTGCCGTTCGAGCAACCGCCAACGCCGGAGCCAGGCATTCAAAAGAGCCCGCGCCGCGACTGGTGGCCCAAGATGGTCATGCTCAAAGTCCTCCAGCAATACTACATGGCAACCGGCGACGCCCGCGTAATCGACGTGATGACGAAGTACTTCCGATACCAGCTTCGCGAGTTGCCCAGGACGCCGCTGGGCCACTGGTCGTTCTGGGGCAACCGCCGGGGTGGTGACAATCTGCTGGTGGTGCTTTGGCTCTACAACATCACCGGCGATGACTTCCTGCTCGAACTAGCCGAGTTGATCCACGAGCAGACGCATCCCTATACGGAGATCTTCCTGGAGCGCGGCGACATCGCACTGCACCGCTATGAGCCAGGAGCCGACGGCGCCAGCGCCTTCCACTGCGTCAACCTCGCCCAGGGGATCAAAGAGCCGATCGTCTACTACCAGCTTCACCCCGAGGACACACACCTGCACGCCGTGAAGAAGGCGTTCGCGGACATTCGGAGGTATCACGGCCAGCCGCACGGGCTCTACGGCGGCGACGAAGGAATGCATGGACGCGTTCTGACGCAGGGCAGCGAGTTCTGCACGTGCGTCGAGATGATGTTCTCGCTGGAGAAGATGCTCGAGATCACCGGCGACGTCGCCTTCGCCGACCACCTGGAAAAGCTGGCATACAACACGCTTCCGACACAGGCGACGGACGACTACATGGCCCGCCAATACTTTCAGCAGGCCAACCAGGTGACGTGTGCGATGCACAGGCACAACTTTTTCGACCACACGACCGACGGCGTCGTGTTCGGCCTGCTGACCGGCTACCCCTGCTGCACGTGCAATCTCCATCAGGGCTGGCCGAAGTTCGTCGGGCACCTGTGGATGGCGTCGGCCGACAACGGTCTGGCGGCGCTGGTCTATGGTCCTTCGAAGGTCACCGCCAAGGTGGCCCAGGGTCAGACGGTGACAATTGTGGAACAGACGAATTACCCGTTCAGCGAATCGGCGCGATTCACGGTCGCGACAAGCAAAGCCGTGACGTTTGCACTGCACCTTCGGATTCCAACGTGGTGCCACGATGCGAAGATTACGGTGAATGGCCAGCCACTCGAAAGGGAGCTCGAAGCCGGATCTGTTGCCAAGGTGGACCGACGCTGGAGCAACGGCGATGTCGTCGAGCTGACGCTGCCCATGACAATGCGGACACAGCGCTGGCACGAGAACAGCGTCAGCATCGAACGCGGCCCGTTGCTGTATGCTCTGCGGATTGAGGAGACATGGACGACGCACGAGCAGTACCGCGAGGTCCAGCCGGCGAGCCCCTGGAACTATGCGCTGTTCGAGGCAGGCCTGAAAGACGTGGATACAGCATACAAGGTGGTGATGGGCGACGCGGCAACGCTGGAGCCCTGGAACCTCCGCAACGCGCCGATCTCGATCAGGACGAAGGGGGTGCGTCTGCCGCACTGGCAGCTTTACAGCGGTATGGCAGGCCCCATCCCGTGGAGTCCACAGGGCAAACAGGACAACTGGCCCGTCGAGGAGATTACATTGGTCCCGTACGGCTGCTCGACACTGCGCATCAGCGCCTTTCCCACCGTCCGATAGAACCTTGGGATCGACAGACGCCTGGACGCCGAAGAGGTAACGAATGCTCAGAAACCTATCGGATCGTCAGGTCACCGCCTTCGATTCGTCTCAATGGGATCAGAGGCGCGTCGAGCGATGGATGCGGATCGATGACATCAAGGCCGTTCTATCGCCCTATATGCTCGACAACCCGACCGCGAGGTTTCTCGATCTCGGCGGCGGGACGGGTCGATTCAGCGACCTGCTCCTGGCCACCTACGAATCCTGTTCGGCCGTGGTCGCCGACGCCTCGGAATTGCTGTTGTCACGCAACCAGCCGCATCAGCGAAAGACCTTTCTGCATGTGGAGGCGTCCCGCCTCGGGGACGTGCTTGAGCCGGGGTCTTTTGACGTGATCTTCGCACACCGTCTTCTGCACCACCTCGTCGGGGACAGCTATGCCGAGAGCCTGGCGTCGATCGAGGCGGTCCTGTGCCAGTGCGCCATCCTCCTCAAGCCGCACGGACGACTGTCCGTCATCGAGAACATCTGGAACGGTCGATTCGCCGATGGGCTGGCGGGCCGGCTGTTGTACTGCGCCACGTCCTCACGCCTCCTGGCGCCTGTGACCGGCCGACTCGGGGCGAATACCGCCGGCACTGGCGTCTGCTATCTTTCCGATCGCATATTGAGACGGATGCTGGAACGCACCGGCTTTTGCGTGCACACGCAGCAAACCCTCGGAGCGTTTCGTCTTCCGTGGTACATCCGGTATCCGACCCTACTGAAGGATGCGCGGTCCGCTCATTACTGGTGCGA
Organism: Planctomycetota bacterium; assembly: GCA_012719085.1. Lineage (GTDB taxonomy): Bacteria > Planctomycetota > Phycisphaerae > Sedimentisphaerales > Anaerobacaceae > Anaerobaca. Next base: position 34,340 of record JAAYBA010000253.1, on the reverse strand, counting down.
GATCGCACAGCGCCCCCACCCCTGTTAAAGGAATGAGACGGATGCCATGGCAAGGCGTGACATCGGCACCGGCGCTGCCCGATACAATTCCCGCAACTTTATACCCAGTTTCTATTAAAGCCCGGTGGTATGAACGTCGATAACACTCGCGGTGATGATCACCGGGGATCGCGGAGGCGTATCCCGATGAAGAGGAACCGTGGAACGGCTGGCGAGCCGACGCGTGTGCGTATCACCACGGGAGAGCAGATAATAGCAATGTAAGGTTGTCGAGGCGAGCACCGGAAGCGACGAGAATCACGAGACGGACATCAGGCAAGACGGCAGTCTGGACGCACACTGCCGTCACAATCCAAACGTGAACAACATGGGGCGATGCACTCTGTCTGCGCCGACGGCTATCGAGCATTCGACGTGGCGGCGTGCCCACCGCCCTCACGCACCGGATCTCGCCGTCGCGCACCGTCGATTGCGACATCGCTTCGACGGGTGTGTGATGGAACGCGCCGTTCGGCGCCGTTGTGGAGAGCAAACCATGACAGGAACGAAAGAACAAGCCCGGACGAATCAAATCACCCTTCCGAACCGGGAGGGGAAGTACCTGACCTTCGCCCTGGCCAGCGAGGAGTACGGCCTGGAGATCCTCACCGTCCGTGAGATCATCGGCTATATCGAGGTCACCGCCGTGCCTCAGACCCCCCATTACGTCAAGGGCGTCATCAACCTGCGCGGCCAGGTGATCCCAGTCATCGACCTCCGTGCCAAATTCGGTATGGAGACCGCTGCCGTCACCGAACAGAGCTGCATCATCGTCGTTGAGATCACGCAGGAGGGCCGCACGTACAGCGTGGGAATCATCGTCGATCGCGTCCAGGAGGTGCTCGACATCCCCGGAGACAGCATCGAGGAGCCGCCTCGGTTCGGCGCGTCGGTCAACACGGACTTCATCCTCGGCATGGGCAAAGTCGGCAGCAGTGTCAAGATTCTGCTCGATATCGACAAGGTCCTGGCCGGCGACCGGCTTGAACACGTCGGATGAGTCTGTCGGGAAAGGTCACGCCGGCGGCAGGAATGGACCGGCAGTCGCCTTCCCGTGGCGTATCACGTGACACGCACATGGCTGGAGCCAATGAAGGATCTGTGTCAACAAGAAACCAAACGACCTTTTTGCCTGGGAGAGTACAACATGTTACAGAACATGAAACTGGGAACAAAGCTGATTCTGACGTTCATGAGCATAGCGACAACCACGTTGATCCTCGGCGTGATGGGCTACTATGGCACCGCCAGAAGCACAGCATCCATCCATGAGGTCGGCTCGGTGCGTCTGCCCGGCATTGAGACGGTGTTGAGAATGCAGGTGGAACTGGAAAGCCTCGTCGGTGGGATGCGCACCCTGTTGAATCCCGACAACACCAGGGAGGTTCGCCAGCAGCATTACGACGAGATTGCCAAGACGCGAAAGCGATATGGTGAGGCCCGCGAACTCTATGAGACGCTCTCGCACACGCCCGAGGAAGTGCAGGAATGGAACGAGTTCCTGAGAATCCTGCCGGAATGGGTGGGCGCCAATGATGAGATTCTCAAGCTCTGTCACGAGATGGATGAGATGGACATCTTCAACCCCACTGCGCTGTTGGTGGAGCTGCAGACGTTTCGCGGCGACCACCATGCATTCGAGGGCAAGGTGGGCAGACTGATTCTCTCCGGCGAGGCATTCCAGGTCGGCAACGATTCAGCCACATGCGATTTCGGCAACTGGCTGGCGCAGTTCTCGACGCGGAATCCGCGTCTCCAGGGCATCATCCGCGCCGCTCACCAGCATCACAACCGCTTCCATGAGACGGCGAGAACGATCGGCGACCACATGCAGGCCGGGAAGAAGGAAGAATGCGAGCAGTTGTTCCGCACCGCGATGCAGCCGGCCGCCCATGAGGTGTCTGAGTGTCTCAAACAACTGATCGCGGAGGTCGGCCAGGCCGAAGGGCTGCGACAACGCGTCGCCGAACTGGCAATGGGGCGTACACGTCAGTTACAGGCGCAGGCCTTTCAACGGCTCGACAATGTGGTTCAGATCAACCACAACCTCGCCGCACAGGCGGTTGAGGGAGCGCATACCCAGTCAACCTTCCAGACTACACTGTCGCTGATCGCCACGGTCGTCGGCGTGGTGCTGGCGGTCGCCTTGGGAATGGTGATGACCCGTGCCATCACCCGCCCCATCCATCGGATCATCACGGGCCTGACCGCCGGCTCAGAACAGGTGGCATCGGCCGCCAGCCAGGTCTCTGCGGCATCGCAATCGCTGGCCGAAGGGGCGACTGAGCAGGCCGCCGGTCTGGAAGAGACCTCTTCCAGCCTCGAAGAGATGTCGTCGATGACCAAGCAGAACGCCGACAACGCCCAGCAGGCCAACACGCTGGCCGGCGAGGCCCGCAAGGCCGCCGACACCGGCGCCGAGTCCATGACCCGGATGAGTCAGGCCATCAACGACATCCAGAAGAGTTCCGATGAGACCGCCAAGATCATCAAGGTCATCGATGAGATCGCCTTCCAGACCAACCTGCTGGCGCTGAACGCCGCCGTCGAGGCTGCGCGGGCCGGCGAGGCGGGCAAGGGCTTTGCCGTGGTGGCCGAAGAGGTGCGCAATCTGGCAATGCGGTCAGCCGAGGCCGCCAAGAACACGGCCAGCATGATCGAGGAATCCGTCAAGAACGCTAAGAACGGCGTGGACATCGCGGCCGAGGTGGGCAAGGTCCTCGACGAGATTGTCCAGAGCATCGGCAAGACCACGAACCTGGTCGGTGAGATCGCGGCCGCTTCGCAGGAGCAGGCCCAGGGGATCGACCAAGTCAATACGTCCGTCTCACAGATGGACAAAGTGACCCAGCAGAATGCCGCCAATGCCGAGGAAAGCGCCAGCGCTTCGGAGGAACTCAGCAACCAGGCCGAATCCATGAACGAGATCGTCGGCGAACTGATCGCGCTGGTCGGTGGAGCGACTCTGAAGACTGCGAGCCCGCCCACGGGCAGATCCGCACGTCGAATCGCGCCGAGACAATCCGGCACGCATCCGTTGAGTCCCTCGGACAAGACCTGGCACAAGATCGCAACCGGCAAGACCGCCCGTCAGGCCATCCCGCTAGGCGACGGCGACAACTTGAAGGAATTTAACTCCTGACACTGCACGTAGTGATGAAGAGGGGTCGGCCATCCCAAGGGACACCGGGACGCGCCGGCCCCTTTTCTATGGTGCAGTCCCCTGACGAATCGTCGCGGCAATGGCGACGATTCGTTCTGGGCGGCGTCGCCCCTACCGACGGCGCGATCCGCCCAGGATGCTGCCGAGCACGCCGCGCCAGATAGAACGACCAAGCTGACTTCCGGCGGTACGCGCGGCCTGCTTGGCCAGCGTCTCGACCATGCCCTGCCGGCGTTTGGTGCCCCACAGCAGTTCGCCGAACTTGCCTCGTCCCGAGGGCTTCCCGGTCTCGCGCTTCGTTGACGGCGGGGCAGCAGCATCCTTCTCCAGGGTTCTGCGACTGAGGATTTCGTAGGCCGACTCGCGATTGACCGGCGTGTCGTACTTGCTGCCGACCGGGCTGCGCGAGCGCACGGCCTCGCGTTCTTCCGCTGTGATCGGACCCATCCGGCAGCGCGGCGGACAGATGACCGTGCGCTCCACCGGCATCGGAATGCCCTTCTCCTGGAGCGTGGAGACCAGGGCCTCGCCGACGCCGAGCTGCGAGATAACCTTCGCCACGTCCAGGTTCGGATTCGGGACGAAGGTCTCGGCCGCCGTTCGCACCGCTTTCTGGTCACGCGGCGTGTACGCCCGCAAGGCGTGCTGGATGCGGTTGCCGAGCTGACCGAGGATCTCGTTCGGCACGTCGTCGGGGAACTGCGAACAGAAGTACACGCCCACGCCCTTGGAGCGGATGATCCGCACCACCTGCTCGACGCGCTGACGCAACATCGCCGGAGCATCGTCGAACAGCAGATGCGCCTCATCGAAGAAGAACACCAGCTTGGGCCTGTCGAGATCGCCGACCTCGGGCAGATTCTCGAACAGCTCCGACAACAGCCACAGCAGGAAGCTCGAATACAATCGCGGCTTCAGGATCAGTTGGTCTGCCGCCAGAATGCTGATGACGCCGCGACCGCTCAGGTCGGTCCGCAGCAGGTCATTCAACTCCAGAGCCGGCTCGCCAAAGAACGCCTTGGCGCCTTCCCGTTCCAGCGACAGCAGCGCCCGCTGGATCGCCGCCACGGACTGCACGCTGACCAAGCCGTATTGCGTCGAGATCTCCTTGCGATGCTCCGCGACGAACCCCAGCAGGGCGCGAAGATCGTCGAGGTCGAGCAGCAGCAGCCCCTGATCGTCCGCCAGCTTGAAAGCGATTTCCAACACGCCGGTCTGCGTGTCGTTGATCTCCAACATGCGTCCCAGCAAGGTCGGCCCGATCTCGCTGATCGTGGTCCGCACGCGATGGCCCGCATCGCCGAACATGTCCCAGAGCAGGACCGGACTAGCCTCGTTGGCGTAGCCTTCGATACCGATCTGGGCGACGCGCTGCTGAATCTTGTCATTCATGGCCCCGGCCATCGCCAGGCCGGCGACGTCGCCTTTCACGTCCGCCATGAACACCGGCACGCCCATGCGCGAGAAGCCCTCCGCCAGCACCAATAGAGAAACGGTCTTGCCGGTGCCGGTGGCTCCGGCGACCAGGCCATGGCGGTTGCCGTATCTGGCGAGCAGATGCACCTGCCGTTCGCCCTTGCCAACAAGTATCCGGTCCATGCACAGTCCCTTTTTCTTGCTGCCCTTGTGGACGGGTTGCCCCGTGCCCGACGATTGCGGATCGGGGATAGCGGATTCGCCTCCGTGCGCCAATCCGCAATCCGAAATCCGCAACCCGAACGCCACCCAATGTAACAAGATCGGCCATCGAAGCAACTGCCAAGAAGACCACAGACTCTGGAGCCAGACGCACCCGCTCGAAAAGGACCCCCGACGAGGCTGTCACGGGAGGCGCTGGGCAACCTCGTCAAAGATGAGCTGTTTGGCGTGGTCGATGGGTCCGGGCAGGAAGGTGCCGGCGGCCATCTTGTGGCCCCCGCCACCGAATTTGGCGGCGATTTGGCTAACGTCGACGGCGCCCCGGCTGCGCAGCGAGCAGCGAACGCGACCGTCCTTCAGTTCCACCAGCAGCGTCGAGACTTCCACGGAGGCGATGCGATGGCACTCGTTGATGAAGTTCTCGGTGTCCTCGTAGGAGGCGCCGGTCCGCGTGAAATCCTCCTGAAGGAGGTACTGAATAGCGTAGCGTCCGTCCAGGTGCAGTTCGAGCCGGTCGAGCATGGTCACCAGGAGCCGGAACCGCGTCGGCGAAAATGTGTGGTAGAGCCTGTCGTACAGGTCGGTCGGGGAGACGCCCAAGTCGATCAGATCGGCGGCGCAGCGGTATACCCGGCTGGTGGTGTTGTTGAACTGGAACCATCCGGTGTCGGTGGCGATCGCGACGAAAAGGGCCTCGGCCATGGTCGCCGTCATGGGCAGGCCGGCGGCCTTGAGGAAGTCACACACCACCAAGCCGGCCGCGGCGGCGGTCGCATCGACGATCTCGACGGTGCCCAGGCCGTCGCTGGTGACGTGATGGTCGATCACCAGGACGGGCGCGTCGATCCGCTTGAGGTGCTCCTCGAAATGGGGCAACTGGCTGTAGCTGTTGGTGTCCACGATGACAATCAGGTCGCATTGGCCAAGCGGCCCCGTCGCCAGTTCCTCAACCTGTACGTCCGTTCGCAGCACGGGCACCTTTTCGTCAAAGAGAAAGGCGTACCAGGGAGGCACAGGCGAAAGGAACAGTGGCCGCACTGTTTTGCCAAGCCCTCGCAGGGCCTCGCTCAGCGCGGCGACGCAGCCGCACGCATCACCATCCGGCCGGTTGTGCGTGGTAATCAAAACATCACTGGCATTCTCGATCAGCGCAAGGGCCTGCTGATGCATGTCTGTCATCCAACACCTTTCGTATCGTCTCTGGGAAGGCGTCTGAGCGATTCGTGGAACGGTCTTCCGCCGCGGTCAATCGTGCTCGAAAATCATCTTCTGTACATCGACGCCCTCGATGCCGCCGAGCTTGTCGAGCAACTCAAAAATGGGCTTCTCGTCGCCGGCCATCTCCAGCAGGACGACCCCGTTCGGCGAGCAGTAGTTGTCGGAGACCGGATGAAGACCGATGCGGGTCTTGATACTGCAACCGTATTCCGTGAACAGATCCTGGACCCGATGTGCGTGGTGAATTCGGTCGGTGATGTGAACGCCCAACACGATGTGACGCGGCTCTTTCATGGTGTCTCTCCTTGTATGAATTCCTTCAGTACGGCCCGGGCCTGGTCGCAGTCCCTGCCGATCTGGGCGACGAGTTCATCGGGACTGGTGAATTTGTGCTGCGGTCTCAGGTGACGGACAAACTCCATCACCATCCATTTTCGGGCCAGACCCCCCGCCGGCTCGTCAAGCACATGGGCCTCGATCAGCAGCGGATGACGCTCTTCGAACGTCCGAATCTCGCCAATGCTGAACGCGGCGGGAAGTCGTTCGGCCTTGGACAGTCCCGGCGCGCCGGGATCCGGATCGTCGGCGACCTCCACGAAGCCGGCGTAGACGCCCTCGGCCGGAATGACCTGCTCGGGCCTGGCCATGTTCAGCGTCGGGAAGCCCAACTGCCGGCCCCTTCCGCGACCGGAGACGATCGGTCCGAGCAGGCGATACGGCCGTGACAGAGCGACGGCGGCATCGGCGACGTGACCGCTCTCCAGCATGTAGCGAATCACCGTGCTGGAAACGCGGATCGTCTCGCCCATCGGCAGCGTCATCTGCTTGGGCGGAACGACAACGACCTCGAAGCCCTTCTGCCGTCCGAAGGCCCCCAGCGTTTCTATGTCACCGGCGCGGCGGGCGCCGAAGTGGAAATCGTGGCCCTCCACGATGAAACGAGGCGCGAAAGTGGCCATCAGGAACTGCTCGACAAAATTCTCCGGAGACAGTTGCAGCAGCTCTCGGTTGTCCTCCAGGACGATGACGCAACCATCGGCATAGTCGCGCAGCAGATCGAGCTTCAGCGGCAGCGGCGTCAGGACGCCCGGGGCCTTCTCCGGATGGAGGACGGCGACCGGATGCGGCTCAAACGTCATAACGACCATCTCCGCGTCGTGGTCCTCGGCGAGGGCTCGCGCCGTGCGGAGGATCTCCCGGTGTCCGACGTGCACGCCGTCGAAATTGCCTATCGTCAGCACGCACCCTTTCCGGATACGCCCAAACTCCGACAGCGATTTGAGGACTTTCATTGCCCACGCCTCTTACACAGACCTCGACCGTGCCCCCCTGGAGCAGAGGGACGTCAGAGAAAGTGTACCGTGGCGTAGCACGGACGCAACGGCTTTTCGCCGACAAAACGGCAAGGGAGATGAGGACCACAGTGCAGACGAGGCGGGGTGCGTAAGGACGCCGGACAGGCAAGGCACGCGAGGACTGGAATCAGCGGTCCATATCGCCTCGGACTCAGTCGGTGCGGTCCCCGCCCGAGACGGTCGATCGCTCGCCGATCTGGGTGTGATGCGGATAGAAGACGCGAAGCTCTTCGCGTGTGAATGCGGCTTTGGTCGGGTCGCCCACCTTCTCGTAGCACAACACGAGCATGTCGAGAGCCGCCCTGTGATAGGCGAACCTCTCCGGCGCCGGCTGATGTGCGCGGGCGGACTCAACCTGGCGCACCTGATCGAAGTAGGGGACCGCCTGCTGCGGCTGACCGTCCTGGACGTACAGCAGGGCCAGTTCGAAATGGGCCGCCACGTTGGTGGGATCGGACTCCGTAGCCCTCTGGTAGGCCCCGTAGGCCGCATCGCGATCCCCCCAGGCCTTGTGGGTACAGGCGAGCAGATACCACGCGTGACTGTTGTCCGCATCGATGAGCAGGACCTTGTCACACTGTCGCTTGGCCTCGTCGTGCAGTCGGAACGCCGAATAGGCATCGGCCCGGCTGAGGATCTGGTCGACCATCAGCGGCCGGATCACGATCAGAGCGACCACCACGAAGATGACGCTGTACGCTCCCTTTGCCACCAATTCCCGGCATTCCTGTTGGTCCCGCCGAGGCTTGGGATAGATGACCTGTCCTTCCGCCATATCGCCCCCGTCATCCGACAACAATCAGGTAGATGCCGACCACCATCAACACGTTTCCGGCGATCAGGTGAATCCGTTCTTCGAGCGAACAGATTCGGGCCCGGGCCCGATCGATTACGTCCGGCTTCACCAACGCCGTCAACACGCCAACGGCCAGGATCGGCAGGCTCTGTCCGAGTGCAAAACTGACAAACAACAGCAATCCGTAGACCGAGAGCTTCTTGGCCACAGCGATGCCCGCCAGAACCAGCAGGCCCGCTCCGCAACAGGGGCAGGCAGGCACAACCAACAGGCCGAAGACGACGCCCAACAGGCCTGCCCCGGCCAGGCTGGCCTTCTGCAATCTGGGGCCGAGATTTTGCCATTTCTCCGGCAGCAACCTCACGTTGACCAGTCCCGAGACGAACACGCCGACCACAATCAGCAGGCCGCCCAGAAACCAGTAAAGGTACTTGTTGAGATTCAACAGCTTGCCCGCCGCGCCGCCGACCGTCATCATGGCCACTCCCGTGAGGACGCAACTGACGGCCAGTCCGGCCGCGAACAGGCACGTCAGGAGGATGGCGCGCCTCTTCGACGATCCGGCGCCGGCCACGTATCCAATCACTACAGGCAGGCGAATGGCCGTGCAGGAACTGACCGAGGCCACCGCCCCGATCCAGAACACAACGACCAGGGCCCATACAGGGGACTCGCCGATCAGTCTGTCGATTGTCGAAATCACGGTATCCGCCTTCAACAATGGTCCATTCCGGGTTCCATGCCGTGCTCCACTGTGGCCCCTCTGGCCCTGCACTGAGCCACCTGCGACGAGCCCTCCTCCACCGATCCGCAGAACCTGCGGAACAGCCCCGCCGCTCGTACCCAAATCCTACGAAACAAACGCGGGCCCGAAAAATATGAAACCAAGTTGCATTTTGGCCCGAACCTCCTATAATGATCGTACGAAGATACAGTAACGATCATTGCGTGTTAGGATGGCGGCCGACTATGCGGGGAAGAATTGCGGCGATCAGCTTGGAACTGAAACACCATGCCCCGTTTACCCTCTTCGGGGCGGCCACCGGAATCGTCTGCATGCTGTTGTTCCACAATGCGGGCCAGGCAGTAAACCACCGACTCTTCCTGGTGTTCCACCCGGCCCACGTCGTCCTCTCGGCCATCGTAACCGCCTCTCTTTTCAAGCGTTATGAAAAGAAGACCAGTCTGATCAAGCTGTTGGTCATCGGCTACATCGGGGCCGTGGGCGTGGCCACTGTAAGCGACTGCGTGTTGCCCTATTTCGGCGAGACGCTCCTGGGCGTGGCGTTGCCGACGCACGCGGATCTCCATCACCATCACGAAGGGCCCATCCACGATCACGGCTCAGCCGGCCATGACGACCATTCTCATGAGGACTGCGCGGTTCGACCGCGACTGCACCTGGGTTTCATCGAGGACTGGTACGTAGTCAATCCCGCCGCTCTGCTGGGAATTTTTATCGCCTACTTCTGGCCTCGAACCACCTTCCCCCACGCCGGGCACGTCCTGGTCAGTACATGGGCTTCCTCGTTCCACGTCCTGATGAACACCCACGCCGAACTGACAGCCACGATGCTCGTCGGTATCTTCGTCGTCCTTTTCATTGCGGTATGGCTGCCCTGTTGCATCAGCGACATCGTCTTTCCGCTGCTGTTTGTCAGATCTGCCCCGCCGCATGCGCACGTCCACATGCACGCGCATGGCAAATCGGAGCCGGAGGCCGCCTCATGAACACCAGTCTCGACGACAAGTGCCGAAAGATGCTCAAACAGACGAGCCTGTATTGCACCGAGGCGCGCGTAGCAATCCTGAAGGTCCTTTCACAAGCGGTCAGGCCGCTGCGCCAGGATCAGATCGCCGAGCAGCTCACCGATAAGAAGCGAAACAAAGTAACGATCTACCGAACGCTCGAATCCCTAACCCATGCCGGATTGGTTCATCGCGCGTTCATGCAGAGGCGGGCCTGGCATTTTGAGATGGCCCATCACTGCACCCCCAGACAGTGCCACCCGCATTTCACATGTCTGAACTGCGGGCAAACCCACTGCCTCAAAGGGCTTTCAATGCCCCTGGCGCCGAAATCCTACCAAGGCTTTGTGATTCAACATCAACAGGTGCGGCTCGAGGGGCTCTGCCCTGCCTGCGCATAGGAGCGTGACCGCGTGAGGATGTCTGTGCGACATGCCGTTCTGATCGCCGCCGCCGGGTGTTTCCTGGCGATGACCTCAGGATTCGTGCTGTACCTGCACCTGCACCTGGCTCACGACCACGATCACGATCACGATCCGCTGCACCACGATTCCGAGCACTGTTCTTTTTGTCAGCAATTGCTCGTGGCAACGAAGGACTTCGCCGCCCAGCCCCAGCCGGTACACATCGAAACCGACCAGATCGGCCGGTGCATCGATGTCTTTCTCAACACTCCCCTGCCGGTGACCGCCGCCCTGAACCTGGGCGCCCGCGCTCCCCCTGCGTAACACCCCCGCGCCGCATCGCAATGGACTGTCGCCCGCGCAAAAGGGGTGTCTGCTGCGCCGGCGCAGCATCATCCGGAATGAACCTGACTCGCCGAAGAAACGGCGATTCTACCTATCCATCGCTTATGCAGAGGAGTGAATATGATGATACGAAGAGGCAAACTCGCCATCCTTGGTCTGCTGCTCGGCGGGGCCGCCCTCATCACCTGCCCGATCGGAGCACAGGCAGACTGCGCCATGGCCCACACGCACATCGGGGTCAACCCCACGTGGCGGCCCGCTGACTGGAGCCAACCTGCCGAAGGATCCGTCGATCCGGACCCCACGGACGACGACAAACTGTGGTTCTTCTCCTTGCCGCCGGTCCACGCGTCGGCCACGCCGGGCTGGCCCCACTGGGAGCAGAACAACGGCACGGCCTTTCTCGTGCTGAGCCCCGTACTTGACGAGGAACAGTACATCACCAAGCCCGGCGACCCCGCCAAGGTCCTGTACACATGCAATTTCACGTACACCAAGGCCAACAGCTACGGCGACCCAAGCGGCCTGGTGCACCTGGACGGCTGGCATTCCGCCCACGGTCCGCAAGGGGCATGGAATCTGGAGAGCATTGACGAAACCATTGCCCCGGAATGGGAGATCTACCTGCGGCGGGAGCGGGTCAGCGCCAATCTGGACGAGGATGATTTCTTCATGTTGCTGCCCGATGACACGCCGGTCCTCGATGCCGATGGGACCACCCACTTCCTTGGGAAGCGCTGGCTGACCGACATGAACGCCTGGGGCATCCATGACCACATGGGCTTCTACTTCTGGCTCGACGACGAGGATGAAGAGGTCTACATCGTCGTGTCGGCCCACGACGCCAGCGGCACATACCAGCGCTCCGCCGATTTCGTCCTGCGATTCGCCAAGACCGTGATCCAGCCGATCCCCGGCGATCTCAACGGCGACGGCATCGTGGACATCCACGATTTCGAGATTCTCATTGAGAACTGGGGCAAGTCCGGTATCTGTCATGGCAAAGACGCAGAGCCGCACGATCATGACCACGACCATGATAATTAGGCATGCAGGGTGAAGGAATGGTCATGCGAAGGAAATCATCTCCATATGGAGTGGCACACAATGGGATTGGGGGCGTGTGCGGACGCTCCCGGTCCAGTTCTCTCGCCGGATTCGGGTTTACACTGATCGAATTGCTGGTGGTGGTTGCGATCATCGCGATGCTCATGGGCATTCTGCTGCCCTCGCTGGGCCGGGCCCGAGAGCAAGCCCGGAAGATCGCGTGTCTGAGCAATATGCGACAGATGGGCGTCGCGCTCCAGGCGTATTTGATCGACTCGGAGTATCGACTGCCGCCGAGTTCGTGCCGGTGCAAAGACCCGAACGACCACTGGCTTCGCGTCCTGACCGGCTATACACGCGAGCCGCTGCTGGTCCGCTGCCCGAGCGACAGGAGCAGAGAGTTCGTCGACTGGGCCCGGCCGCTCAGTGAACAGCAGCAGGCCCGGTATTCGAGCTTCGCCGTCAATGCGCTGCTCGACCCCGTTCACTTCCGCTATGGACCGAACAGCAACCGCTACAACAACGTCAACAGCATCCGTCGGCCGATGTATACCATCTGGATCAGCGAGGCGCCGGAAACCAAAAGCTTCGATCTTGCCGACCACATCCACCCGGACATGTGGGAAGGATCCGTTGAATACGCCAAGCAGTCCGTCGCCTTGGACCGGCATAAGGGGACGTCGAATTACCTCTTCGCCGACGGGCACGCCGAAGGGCTTCCGTTCGAACGGACCTACGCTTGGCCCGGGGACTGCTACTGGTATCCCGAAACGGCGCCGAAATGGCCGGAGAATCCCTGAGTGAGGAGCAAAACAATGAAACTCGTCGCTGTCACAGGCGTCGCATTGGTCTGTCTGTCGTGCTGCGCAACGGCCCGGGCCCAGTGTTCGCTCGATCATTTCCTCATCGGCTGCAACCCGGACGGCATTGAGGGCACCGAAGACGATTGGATTCTGTTCGCAGACATCTCACAGAAATACCGCCACAGCGGACCGACCGAATATGTCGAGTGGTTCTATCCCCTGCAGAAGAGCATCTTCTCAAGCTACGGTTATCGCATCGGCGAGCCGGGCTTCGACGCCTTCCAACGCACCTATCCCAATGCCGGACACACCTACGACCCCAACCGCGCACTGGCCGGCGAGCCCGGCCTCGACTACGCCGTGATCGTCGAATGCGTCGCTGTCTCCGAAGGTCTGAGGGCCGTGCACAAGGAGTACCCCCAGTTCACGATCACCGGTGTGGGCGAGAGCTTCGACCATAGCGCGATCCACGCGTTGCGCGGCGACGGCCACATGCACCTGTCGTATCAGGCCGTCGACGGCGAGAGACTGCACTGGATCACCTATCGGCTTCACGACGAACTGGGCCTGTATGAATCGTCGGAACCGTTCACCATCGTTTTTAACATCGAGCCCCTTGCAGGCGACCTCATCGTGGACGGCGCAGTCGACCTCGCCGACCTGGCGGCATTGTCTCGCTATTGGCTGCGGCCGGATGCCGCAAGGCGAAACGACTACTGGGAGCGGGCCGACACGAATCGTGACGGCATCGTGAACCTCGTCGATTTCGCCCACATGGCCCGGAACTGGCGGACCCCTGCGAGCAGGTGACGCAACGGGGACCGCGGAATCGGTTGTTCGTTGGATCTCCCATCGGAATGGTGGTTTTTCCCATACCCTCCGACAGGGTCTTGAGAACGGACGGCGAAACGCGGGATCTCTTCAAAAGCGTCGCAGCGGCTTCCCAATCTCGTCGTCATCGGGTAGAATCGAAAAATGTGTGCGCATGAAGCCGCCTCCTCCGATAACAGAGGTTACATGAGAACAAGGACGAAGATCACAATCGTTGCAGCCCTTCTGGCCCTGGCGGCCGTCGGCTGCCAGGGCCCACAAACCACCACGCCCGCCGTGGTCGCCAGAGACCACACGATCAGCGTCGAAGAACTGGCTCGACAACTGGGTCTGCGGATCGACGATCGCGACGACACCTTCGTCGTCCTGCGGGATGCGGCCAACACCGTCCTGATCTTCACCCACAGCGACGGGCGGTTCTTTGTCAACGGCACACCCGTTGGCTCGGTTGGCACGGTCCGCAAGGCGTCGGGGACCGCCTACGTTTCCGAGGCGCTGGTCACCCAGATCAAACCGCACCTCGGCACATCGGTGGTGCCGGCCCGCCCGCAACCACGCCCGGCACGCGGTGTCGTCGTCATCGATCCCGGCCACGGAGACCACGACCCGGGCGCCATCGCGATCACCGGGGTCCACGAGAAGACCATCAACTACGACGTCGCCGAGAAGGTCGCCGCCATCCTGCAGCGCAAGGGCATTGCCGTGACCCTGACCCGGCAGCGGGAGGAGTTCGTCGAACTGGAAGCGCGGGCCGAGATCGCCGCCCGGCGCAACGCCGATCTGTTCGTGAGCCTCCATGCCGATTCGGCCCCCAATCCATCGGCCCAGGGGTTCACAGTATACATTGCCAAAACCGCGTCGGCCGATTCTCAGCGTGCCGCGCGCGACATCGCACGAGCCATGGGCACAACAGGCCTGGAAAGCCGAGGCGTGCGACAGGAGAACTATCGCGTGCTCGCCACGAACCGACGTCCGGCAGTGCTCGTCGAGATGGGGTATCTCTCCAACCGACAGGACGCCCTACGCCTGCAGAACAGTGCCTTCCAGGACAAACTGGCGGCCGCAATCGCCACAGGGATTCTCGATTACCTTCAATAGCGTCTGGAAGATCCGCGATTGCCTGATCGCCTCCAACATTCCGGCCCGAACACAGCTTCCATGCCCGCCTCGCCCCCCTTGCGCCGGACGCCCAATCGTGTCAGGCCGGGTTCCTGAGCCATCGAACGAACTCGGCCAAGCCGTCGGCAATGTGGGTCGCCGGTTGATAGCCCAATTCGCGTTGGGCCTTGGCAACATCGGCATAGGTCTGATCCACGTCGCCCGGCTGGGTGGGCAGGCAGTCCCTGCCGGCCGTCTTGCCGAGGGCCTTCTCGATTTCGGCGACCAGATCACTGACACAGATCGGTCGTGACTCTCCGAGGTTGTAGATTTTGTAGCCAGCGCAGCATTCGATGGCCGCGACAACACCGTTGATGATGTCGTCAATGTAGGTGAAATCGCGCCGCATCGTGCCGTCGCCGTAGATGGGGACCGGCCGGCCGGCCTCGATCAGCCGGGCAAACTTGTGGATCGCCAGGTCGGGGCGCTGCCTCGGCCCGTAGACGGTGAAAAACCGCAGGCAGGTCATGCCGATGTCGTAGAGATGGTGATATGTATGACAGATCAACTCCCCCGCCTTCTTCGTTGCCGCGTATGGCGAGATCGGAAAGTCGACGTTGTCACTTTCGGCGAACGGGACCTTCTTGTTGTTGCCATAGACACTGGAACTCGACGCAAAGACGAACTTCCGGATCTGCCGCTTGCGGGCAATCTCCAGAAGGACCACGGTCCCGTTGATATTGACGTCGGCGTACAGGGCCGGCTGTTCGATCGAAGGCCGCACGCCGGCCCGCGCCGCCAGATGCACGATCACATCGATGTCGTCACCGATGGCCCGCTCCATCGCCGCCTGGTCGCGAATGTCCGCCTCAACGAGATGGAAACCCGGGTTCTGAAGGGACCGGGCAATGTTGCGCCGCTTGATCTGCGGATCGTAAAATGTATCGAAGCTGTCGATGCCGACGACGGCATGACCTTCTTCGAGCAAACGTTCGGTCAGATGCGATCCAATGAACCCCGCTGCGCCTGTGACCACTGCTTTCATACTATCGATCTCCCCTGTTCAACACGTCCTGTGTATGCGACTCCTTTGGCCAACGGTGTCAGAGCGTCTGCGCCAGTTGCTTGATGTACCGGACCATGTCCTCGGCCATGTCCTCTCGCTTCAGTGCGAACTCGATGTTCGTCCGGATGAACCCGTCCTTGTTGCCGATGTCACAACGGCGGCCGTCGAGTCTGAGTCCGTACATGGGACGCTTTCGGACCAAAGCCCGTAGGGCATCGGTCAGTTGGATTTCGCCGCCCCGGTCGGGTCCGGTCACCCCGATGTGCTCGAAGATGTCGGATGTCAGCAGGTAACGACCGGCGATGGCCAGGTTCGACGGCGCCTGGTCCGGCATGGGTTTCTCAACGAAGTCGCGAATTCGATAGACCCCCGGGCGGATCTCATCGCCATCGATGATGCCATACAGGTGGACCTTCCGCGGCTCGACCTGCTCGACCAGAATGACCGGCGCCTGGAGTTCGTCGTACAGTTCGACGAGTTGCTGTGCCGCCGGCTTCGGCGCGTCGATCAGTGTGTCACCCAGCAGCACCACGAACGGCTCGTCGTGCACATGGTGCCGGGCGCAGTAGACTGCGTCGCCCAGACCTCTCATCTCCTTCTGCCATACGAAGTGGATCTCCGCCAACTCGGAGATCCGTCGCATTGCATCGAGTTCGTCGGTCTTACCCTTGGCCTGAAGCTGCGATTCAAGCTGGAAGCTGCGGTCGAAGTGCTCTTCAATCGAGCGTTTACCCTTGCCGATAATCATGAGCAGGTCCGAGATCCCCGCCGCAACGGCCTCCTCGACCACATACTGAATCACAGGTGTATCGACGATGGGCAACATCTCCTTCGGCTGTGATTTCGTCGCCGGCAGAAACCGCGTACCGAAACCCGCCGCCGGAATAACGGCCTTGCGTATCATGTTCGCGTCCTTGCCTCCGGATCGAAAATCTTCGGCTTGATGACCTTGATGTGGAACTGCCCCAGCCGCTTGCGCAGATCGGCGAACATCCGCTCGTCCTTGTAGGTCCCCACGATGGCGCCGCCGGAGCCGGTGAACTTGGCGCTGGCGCCGCTGGCGCGGGCCTCGTGCACCATTCGCAGGTTGTCTTCGCTGATCTTGTAGATCTGGCGCCGCCGGTCGAAGTTGGCGTCGAGTAGTTCGCCGATCTGCTCGCCCTGTTCGTCGAGCAAGCAGCGCCGGACCTGGTCCGTCAGGCGGGCCCAGAAGCGCATGGCGTTGACGACCTTGCGCTCGCCCTGGTCGAAGCGAAGGCGGATGTTGTTGTGAAACTTTTCCGTCGGCTCGCTGAAGTCGTCGCGATACGCGATGTAGAGCTTGGGCAGAAGCGCCGGGGCGAGCGGGGTATAATCGCCGTAGCCCTGCCGCACCATGATCTCCTCGGCGAAATCCATGTAGACGAGCCCCTCGTAGACCTGGATGACGCGGTCCTGCAACCCCGCCGGGATGTGCAACTCGTTCCTCTCGGAAGCCAGCACCAGGTTGGCCTGCGCATACTTCGGAATACTGACCCCGTAGAAGGCCATCAGGGCCCGAAGGCAGGCGGTGATAATCGCGCTGGAGCCGGCCAGGCCGACCCCGTGCGGGATATTGGAGCAATAGCGAATCGTGAAGTTCTTCTCATGTAGCGTGATCTGGTTGTCCTGGCAGTAATCGTAGAACGTCTTGATTGTGGCTTTCAGCAGACGAATGCCGCCGTAATAGCCGTGCAATTGGACGTCGCGTACGATATCCGCGATGTTGTTGAAGCAGGAATGGTCCTTCTGGCTCGGCAGGATCTCCAGTTCCGGCGTCTCATACAGGACTACCTCGGCCCGGAAATTGCTGAAGACGAACGAGATGGTCTTGCCGAAGTAGCCGTCCGAAGGGTTCCCGATCAGACCCGCCCTCGGATAGGCCTGTGTGCGGATGATCATGGCATTCACCTTGCCAACACTCTCAACGAGCCGGGTGCTTTCGTGACCTGCACATCCCGGCCCACAGGGGTTCTCGGACCTCGATCAACCTGTGACTTTCGATCTCGGCATTGCCGCCGGCTCGTCAGGCGGGCGGCTGCGCCCGGCGTTCCTCGACCGGCTCGATCATATCGATATCGATCTCGACGCTCGCAGCCTGCCCCAGCAGATCGATCTGGAGCACCAGACGGGTATTGCCCCGGTTCTGCACGACAATCCCTTCGAGACCGAGCAGCGGACCGGCGATAACACGGCACCACTGGCCCTTCTCGATGTACTTATGGGGGACCAGAGGCGCCCCGGCACTGATCGCACGCTCGATCCTGCTCAGTTCGGCAAGAAAGCCGTCCTGGTCGGGCACCTCCAGCAAATGCACCACGCGATTGGTCTTGAGCAACTCAATCCGGTCGTTCTCGCTGCCACAGAAGAACACATACCCCGTGAACAGCGGCAGAAGCGACTTGAACGTGCGGTGGCTGCGCCGGCTGACCTTCAACGTCATGGGCAGGAAATAGCTGATGTTCTTGGCCATCAGATCGTGTGCGAGGACCTTCTCGTTCCGGCTCCTGGTATGCACAACCCACCACAGGCCCTCGAACGCCCGAATCGACTCGGCCGGCGGCCAAAGGAAAGGCGGGTTTTCATTTATCTTCAGCACTTTCGCTCTCCCGAAATCGTTCAAAACCGAAGGCCAGCCCCAGGCAAAAGCGGCTCTGCGGCGGTTCGGCGGGTGTACGAAATCTAAACCAGCGTATGAATCTGGTCGATTCATATCGCAGGCCGAGTCTATCGAGGTTCGGTGGAGTTGTCAAAGACAATCGCGGGCCCCCTCCGGGCGGCGTTCAACGTTGACGTAAGGCCGGACGCAACATAGGGTTGACGTGACGTGGCCCACCGTCGGAGCCTCAGGAGCAATGATGCGCGCATCCACAACCAAGGCAAACGCCCGAGACGGTCGAGTTCGCCGACGCGGGGGCAAACAGGACCTGGCCGTGTTGTTCACCTGCATCGGCCGCCGGGTGTCGCTGCTGGAGGCCTTTCGCGAGGCCGCCCGGCGTCTAAGGCTCGGCGTTCGCTTCTGCGGGACCGATGTCACGGCGCTGGCCCCGGCGTTGCATCGCTGTGACAAGGCCTTTCTGGTCGAGCCAACCACCCACCCCAGATACATCGCTCATCTCCTCTCGATCGTCCAGGACCACGGTGTGCGCCTGGTCGTTCCGACCACCGATCTCGACCTGCAGGTGCTTGCGCGGCACCGGCCCCGGTTCGAGCGGCTCGGATGCCGGGTGCTGGTCAGCGATCATGACGTCATCAGTGTCTGCCGGGACAAACGGCAAACCAGTCGCTTCTTGAGACGGCACGGCTTTGACGGTCCGCGTACCCTATCGGTGCGGAGCGCCCTGGCCGCCGACGCCAGGAAGCAGCTTCCATGGCCTTGTTTGCTCAAGCCATGGGACGGCAGCGCCGCGATGGGACATATCGTCGTGCACGACCGCAAGGAACTGCGCTTCTTCGCCGGACGCGTCGCCAATGCGATCTGCCAGGAATGGATCGACGGGACGGAATACACATGCGATGTCTACGTCGATTTCGAGCGGCGCGTGCGGTGCGTCGTCCCTCGTCGACGAATTGAGGTGCGTTCGGGCGAGGTCAGCAAGGCGCAGACGGCCAAGGAGGTCCGCGTTATGGAACTGGCGGCCGATCTGGTTGGTCGGCTCGGTGCAGGTCCCGGCGTGATCACGGTTCAGTTGTTCGTGACGAACAAGGACGCCATCAAGGTCATCGAGGTCAACCCGCGTTTCGGAGGGGGAGCCCCGTTGGCCATCGAGGCCGGCGCCGACTTCCCCAAGTGGATTCTCCAGGAGCTCACCGGCACGCGGCCGCGCATCGCCTTCGACGGCTTCCAGGACAAGCTCGTCATGCTGCGCTACGACAGTGAGGTCTGGATCGTCGAATCCGGCCCGTGACGGGCGAGCGGCTACAGCGTGACCTTCAGGTATTCGGTATCGGTGTGGAACGTGACGGCCCCGTCGTAGGCCGCCGGGATCACCAGGCAGTCGCCCGCCATGAAATCCACCGAATCCGCCTGGGCCGACTCCATCGTCCCACTCCCTGACAGAACGAGAATCGTTCGCATGTGCCCGCGTGCCAACAGCAATTCGGTCCCCCTGATTCGATGGCCCTTGTCGACTTTGAAGTGTTCGCAGTCCACAACGCGCCCGATTGTGGCAACCGCCAGCCGATCGGCAGTGACATCGAAGTGAATGCTCTCCAGGGCCTCCTCGATGTGGAGTCGCCGTGGCTTGCCCGTGTCATCGACACGGTCCCAGTCGTAGACGCGATAGGTCGTATCCGATGGCGTCTGAATCTCGGCGATGAGCAGGCCGCCGCCGATGGCGTGGGCGGTGCCGGCCGGCAGGAAATGACACTGGCCCGGCTCGACCGGGACCTTCGCCAGCAGCTCCGCTACGGTGCCGTTCTTGACTGCTTGGGCGAACCGCTCCCGAGTGATCGGCTCCTTGAAGCCCTTGTAGATGACGGCTCCCGGCTCGGCGTCGATGATATACCAGCACTCGGTCTTGGGCTCGCCCCGACCCATCCGCCGACAGGTTTCCGCGTCCGGATGCACCTGCACGCTCAGCACGTCTCGGGCATCAAGCAGCTTGACCAGTAGTGGGAAAGGCCCCGGGAAGTTCCTGACGCCGGCGATCTCCTGCGGATAGCGTTCGACCACCGATGCCAGCGTCCGACCGGCCAACTCGCCGTTGGCAATGACCGTCTTGTCGTGCGGCAGATCAGCCAGTTCCCAGCTCTCCCCGATCTTCTCGCCCGCCGGAAGGGCCTTGCCGAAGACGGTTTCGAGGGTCTGGCCGCCCCAGATCCGCTCCTTGAAGATCGGCATGCATTTCAATGGATAGGGTGTCATGCCTGCGATTCTACCGCCCCTGAAACAGCCTGTCCATGCCATCAGCCAAGATCCCGTGCAAAGGCGTCCATGCCAATCCGGCATGCCTCTACGATCGCCCTTCTCGACGAACTTCGCGAGCAAAAAGCCCCCATCGCAACAGACCGATGATCCGCCCGGTGGGACACAGGAAGCGGCACCAGAGACGAGGGTAGAACACCGAGACCAACAGGCACGTTCCCGCCAGGAACAGCACCCCGCCGGAGGCGGCCCGCGCCGAAAACACTGCAAACGGCTCGACGGTTGCCAGATCGAAATCGTGCAGGTCGATCAGGTGGTTGTCATCCGCCTTGAACTCGAGCATGTACCAGTTGTACGGCGAGCACAGCACCGAAGGCAGGTCGCCATAGCCGTCGTTACGTACCTTGACGTAGATGTTCTCGTAGTCGTTCCAGACGAGAACATTGGGTGTCGGCCCGCCCGCCGCGCCGTAGTATCCGGCGTCGATGTCGGCCTGCGTGATGTTATCCCCATAGGTGGAAGTGACCGACGCCCCCGACGTCCCGGCGGGGAAGTCCGGATTGTCGTCGTCCTGGGAATATCCCATCGGATAGGTCAGCACGGCTGCCTGGCCGGCCGCGGCCAGAACCAGCAGCAGGATTGCTCCCGCCCGCAGCATCATGAAGAAACGCAATGGATTCATAACACACTCCTGTCTCTGTAGAGATTCTCTGTCCTTTTCTGATTTATGGTCGTTCCGGCAGAAGGTCTTCGGGCACCGGACCCACTTCCGGGCGAAGCACGCTGGGGACCCAGTTGGACAGACTCCAATGCGCCAACAGGACCTCCAAGTCGGCCCAGTCCACCATGCCGTCGTAGTTCAGATCGCCGACCAGAGGCGGCGAACAGCAGGACCACTGCCAGGACACCGATGAAGTGCTTTGCTGTGATCATCATCATCATCTCCTTTTGTCCTTCTGTCTTGAAACCACATCTGTGAGAAACACGAATGCCAGGCATCGTCTTCGGGCCGCCTTGCCCGATCGGCGTCGTCGCCCTGGTGGACTGGCATTGCCTAGTTCCCAAGGAAACATGCATCCCTTCTTGTTGACTGAACACCTACGTTGGCGAAACAGTCGGAAAGCCGGTCCAAACCAGGTTGCGACGGAAACCTACTCTCATCACTGGAGGTCGGTCTCCAGGACCAGAGCCGGCAGGTAGGCCTTGCCTCGCACGTCGTCGACAAGATCGATGCTGGCCAGACAGAATTCACCGTCGGGCGAGCAGGAGAGGATGAATCCGGCGAAGTCCACTCCCTCGGCGAGCAGCCGGCGCACCGACTCGGTGACGTCGATCGTCAGTGTCAGAGGTTCACCGAGGCCCGGATCGACGAGCCGATGCCACGACAAAGCGAAATCGGTGATCGGCATCCCATCGGCGGCGCCGTCCATGGTCAGCCAGACCGCCGCATCGGGGGTTGCGTGGTCGATCCGCTCGAAGTCGGCCTGGGCATTTTCAAAGCGCCCGACGACGCCGTCGCCGGCGAAGCCGTTGACGTACAACACGCTGGGCAGCAGCGCCATGTTGTTGCCGCTGAGCGACATTTCGATAACCCGATCGATCGTCAGTTCGATGCTGGCGCGCGTGAGGTGGTTCGGATCGAGTCCGTACCAGCCGGGACGCTCCATCTTGAACTCGCTCAACAGAGCGTGCTGCACGTCGGCCGCCGCCCCCGGAACGGGCCCGTGGTTGCCCAGACTCAGCGGCAGATCGCTCGACCATTCCCTGTAATAGAGCTTTGTAAGCCCTTCGGGAATGTCGGTCTCGTCGACCAGCAGAACGTAGTCGTTGCCCGCTGCGTTCCAGTACACATAACGCAGCTCGCCCGCGGCATCGTACGTGATCACTTCCGGTCGTCCCGACCCGCCGTTGGGATCGGCAAAAACGTCCCATTCGAGGATGCCGTCCGGACGCGGCCAGTTGACCTTCAGCTCCGGACTGTGGCTGCCGGTCCATTCCCGGGCTGTCAGATAGACGGCCTCATCGTTCGGATCGTTGAAGAGATGATAGGGACGCCCGCTGTGCTGATCGCCCGTGACCGATCCGGTGTCGGACGACGTCAGAACGAACCGCAACGGCTCGGGCGCCGTCATCTCGGCAATGAGCGTAGGTAGATGTCCGGCCGGGTCCATGCTGGTCCAGTAACCGTCCGGCATGTTCGAGATCCAGCGAAAGCCGATATGACGAACGTTGGGATCAGCCACCGCTTCGGCCACAAGGACCGTCACATCGACTTCGAAGCCGATCATGCCATAGATCGTCAATTCATCGTCGCCGAACCGTGCCGGATAGGGCTCATCCGGGCCATACATGCCGACGACCGCCTGTCCCGGCACAAACGGCCCTTCCGCTCCGGCCACGAAGTGCCAGCTTCGGATGACCTCTCCGGCCCAGTCATCGCGCTCGATGCCGGGCACCGCCGAATCCAGATCGTTCGCGTCAGTCCCATCGACGATTCCGTCTGCCGTCTCCATATACAGCTCGAGCGTGAAGTCCTGGGTCGTCCAGGGCTGGGGAGACAAGCCTGGATAGATCACGTCGTCGAAGTAGAACCGCAAAACCGCCGATTGCACGGCGTTTGGTTCCGTCGAGACCCAGCGCAACGGACTCAGCGAGAACTCCGCGATCGCCCGGCGATCGTGAGTATATGTCCCGGGCGCCGGGAACGGTGTGCTGATGTAGGGCTTCGAAGGCACGCCGCCGTGGCCCTTCTGAATGACCGAATACCCGTCGCCGTCATCGTCCGTCAGCGCCCCCATCGCCACACAGGAATCCCCATATGTCAACGTCACAGTCACCGCACCGACAGGTAGGACAATTCCCATGGCCAGCGCGATAGCCAGTAGCCAACCTCGTTTGAATTGCATGACTCCACTCCTTCCATATCAATCACAACCAGTAGAATCTCGTTTGTGTGAAGACAGACACTCACCGCCGTTCATCGCAACATGTCACGCTCCTCCTTTCTCCCTGCCGCCGCGCAGGTGCTATTGCTCAGGAATCCCGCCGTTGCCCTCAAGCTTGTCGTAGACCGCCCCCCAGAATGCCGGCGTCGTCTCCGCCGACGGGATTCGGCCCTCCAGCAGGGAGACATGCCCATCGAGCCAGAGGACGTTCATCCGTCCACGGTGGCGGTAGGCGATGTCCACTGTCTTATTCTGTTCCGGGTAACCCGGCATGGCGTCGTAGTGCGCCCCCGGCTCGGAGGCGTACTGGTTACGCGTCAGCGTCACGGCGTCGCAGACCCAGGCCCGGTAAGCAAAGTCGCAGTGAAGCATCGCGCCGGCCGGCTGACGCAACTGCGTGACCTTGTTGCCCCCGGCGCCGGCGTACTGCTTCGTCCGACTGCTCACGTGGCGCGTGGGTTGGCTGTTCAGCGCGTAGGACAGCCAACCTTCCGGATTGTCGCCGTGCGGGTTGAGCATCTTCGGATACGCCGCCTTGTCCAGCGGGCACCGCAGGATCTCCCGGCCGATGTCGTCGGCGTGGTCGCTGCCGTGGCTGATGTTGCGATGCTCGAAGAACGGCCCCAGCGTGTTGTACCAGTACTCGCCGACGCCGAGAGTCTGCGTGGCCGGCACGATCCATCCGTCGTAACTCTGCTGATACATCGTGTGGGCCATCGCCAGTTGCCGCAACTGCGAGGCGCAGACGACCCGCTGGGCTTGTTCCCTGGCCGCCCGCAGACCGGGCAGCAGGATCGCCATAAGAACCGCAATGACTGAAATCACCACAAGCAGTTCGATCAACGTGAAGCCGTACTTCGCTCTATTGGCACACATATTCATCCCTCTCTCGAGATGGACGGTCCATCGGATCCAACGCCTGCGGAGCCGATTGGAAGTCGCTCTGCCCAAGCAGATCCAGATACCGCGTGCACTGCTGGCGTCGGCCGTAACCCAACATGATGCCCAAGATGAAATCCTCTTCGGGCGTATACCGCGACAAGTCGAACTTGCCGATCCGACGCACGATCTCCAGGCATTCGGGCACGCCGAAGAACACGTTGACGTTCCGTCGGCCCGCGGGGTAGATCAGATAGGCAATGTCGAGGTCGTCCAGGCGGGCGACGACCACGGGACCGTACCTGCGAGGCAGAGTTTGCAGAGCGAGGTCGCGCAGGCCCTTGCGGTATTCATACACGTGGTGGTTGAATACCCTCTGGTGTCCGTCCGGAACAACGGTTGCTCGTTCGGCCGGCGAGAGGCAGGCCGCATCGGTGCGCATGATCATAGCCCCAGTTCTCCCTTGAGCCCCTGGACCCATTCGCGAATTCGCGGCCCAGTCATCTCGGACTGACTGTCGGCATCGAGCGCCAATCCGACGAAGCGCCCGTCGCGATACGCACAGGACGACGCGAAGTCATACCCCTGCCCTGCCCAGACACCTGCCATCTGGGCGCCCCGCGCCGCCACCATGTCATGGAGAAATCCCATCGCATCGACAAACGTGTCGGGATAACCGTACTGATCGCCCAATCCGAACAACGCCACCTTCTTGCAGGACCAGTCCACCTGGACCACTTCCCTCTGAAAGGCGGCCCAGTCGTCCTGCCAGTCGCCAAAGCCCCATGTCGATGTGCCGAGAATCAGCACGTCGAAGCGGTTCAGGTCTTCTGCTGTGGCGCCGGCGATGCTCGCCACTGTCACAATGTCGCCACCGAACGCGGTTCTGATCCGCGTGGCCGTGTCCTTTGTATTCCCCGTCGTGCTGCCGTAGAAAAGTCCGATCTTTGCCATATCCGTTCCTTTCGTCTTCCTTCACCGTCGTCAAGGATGCCGCTGGATCTCTCCGCGAGCGGTATCGACGATCCACTGCATCACCATCTCGTCGGGCAACAACCCCTGCTCGGACAACTGGAGGTTCAGTCCTTCCAGCGGGTTCTCGGCGGTGTGGGCCTCCGCTCCATGGTGGCCGCCGGCGCGTTCCGTCCACCGGCCGTGCATCCGAGCGACTCCCATCGAGAGGTATGCACCCACAACGATCACACGCTCGCGATGCTCGGCGGCCTCCTGGATGGCAGCAATGGCCCGTTGGTACTCCTGCCCGACGCCCACCGTCGCCCAGTCACCGTAGCTAATCCCCGTGCGGCCGCAGATGTATGTCACCGTCCGCTTCATGAACCGCTCCCACGCCGGAGGGATCGCCTCGCTGCCGTGAGCCAGCAGCACGATTGCCTCCCGGCCCGGATCGCTGCTGAGTTGCCGCACACGCTTGAGCATGATCTTCTCGATCGCGTCGCTCTCGGCCAGCGTCGTCGTCACCGTCACGGGAACCCGGGGCCGAGCAACGCACAAGCCCTCGGCTCGAAGCTCCTTCTCCACCGCCGCATCGCTGTAGATGCCCAGCAACGCCGGGATGTCCCAGTGCGAGTGCGAGGATGGCGCGACCAGAAGCGGCACAGCCACGATACGACTGCACCCGGCGGACTGGAGCGCCTCGACGCCGGCGGCCACATTCGGCTCGGTGAACTCCATGAAGGCCACCTTGGTCTCGACAAACGGGTTCTCATCGCCGAATGCTTTGCGAATCTTCGGCTCCAGCTCCTTAACCCGCTGGTTCCAGGGCTGCGACGGCGATCCAT
This sequence comes from Planctomycetota bacterium, assembly GCA_012719085.1. Classification (GTDB taxonomy): domain Bacteria; phylum Planctomycetota; class Phycisphaerae; order Sedimentisphaerales; family Anaerobacaceae; genus Anaerobaca. The sequence continues at coordinate 8,280 of JAAYBA010000253.1, read as the reverse complement.
GGGCAATGATCAGCAGCCCAGGCTTTCCCGCCCTCGGATCGACGGTTTGGCCCCATACTGTGACACACAGCACGAGCAGCCAGATCATGGTTGTGACAATGGAGAACGGCACGATCTGCGACGAGCTTTGGCGCAGCCCATCCTTCGTGCACTGACATTCTTCGCACGCCCCCGAACAATCGCATGGTGTCAGGGGCGCCGATTCCTGGGAGGTTCTTTCGTTCATACGTTCCTTCCTTTCTGCTAATTTCTATCTGGGTCTCTATTCCCGCGATGTTGTTCTGCCCCGAACCGGGGAAAGAACAAGGGAGCAGGCAAAACCTCGCTGTGCGAAGGTCTCGTCTGCTCCCTGGCTGGCGTGCGGCTGGCTCGGTCGCGATGCTTACGAGTCTTTCTGACGTCCTACTTGTTCAGTATCAGTTTCCCATGCCGCGTCTTTCTCAATCGATACATCTGGTCCCCGTGCCGAATCAGCACCTCGTCTCGCTCGCCGAGGATCGCCTGCGAATCGATGCATCCGGCCCGCCAGCCTTCGGCGCCGGCCTCTGTGAGATCGGCGGTTTCTCTTATTGTTTCGAAGTCAGATCGTTCCATATCGTTCCCGTCGCCTGCCGCTCCATAGTTAGCGATGCCTAACTATGAGGTCAAAAAAAAGATTCACTTTCCCACCACCGAGATCACCGCCGCTTCCGTTCTGCGCAGGGCCAGTTGGTAGCCGCGGATCTTGACTCGAATCGGGTCTCCCGTCGGCGCAGCCCCTTCGACCTCGACCAGGGCCCCGCGACCCAGTCCCATATCGACCAGCCGCCTGGCCAGCGCACCGCCGGAGCGTACGGCAACGATTACCGCCTTCTGGCCGGATCGCAGATCCGCCACCGTAACCAGCCCTCTCCGCACCTGGGCCGGTATCTCAGCACTGCGATACCGCTCCGCGAGAAGTTGCGAGACCCCGCTCTCCATGTCCGGATGGGCCTTAACGAACTCCATCAACGTCGCCAGCCGCTCGGCGATATCGTCGCCAAGGCAGTGCTCCGTCCGGCAGGCCTCTTCTTCGGCAACCGCTCTATCAAGCCCAAGCACCGTGACGAAGAACTCGCGGACGATGAAGTGCCGCTGAGCGACTCGCGCCGCCTCGTCGAAACCTTCAGCCGTCAGGGTGATCGCCTCATACGGCTGGTAGTGAACGAACCTCTTTTCTGCCAGCGTCTGCAGCGCGCCCGTAACCGAGGAAGCCTTGACCCCCAATTGCCTGGCGATGTCCTTGGCCCGGGCCGCCCCCTTGGCGGCCGCCGTCCAGAAGATCGCCTGTAAGTAGTCTTCCAGGCTCGCACTCAACGATTTGGTGGATTCGAACGTCATAGATTTCTCAGTACGCATATTAGCCATGACCAATATTATTAGTCTTGCCTAATTCCGTCAAGAAGAATTTGACCGATGCGGGCACTTTTTTTTGCGCCTCTACAGCCAGAACCGCCCGACCTGATAGACCACCAGAGTTACCGTATAGGCCAAGGCGGTCAGGCCGAAAAACTGAAAAAGGGCCCAGTGCCAGGACTGCGTTTCCTGTCGGGTCATGGCCACGGTGGCCACGCACGGAGCGCTGATCAGGCAGAACAGCATCACGCAGAAACCCACCAGAGGCGTGTAGTTGGCCCGAAGCTGCTCGCGCAGGCTCGGGGAATCCTCATCGGCGCTCGCAACGGAGTAAATGATCCCCAACTGCGAGACAAACAACTCCTTGGCCGCCACCGAGCCGATCAGGGCCGTGCCGATCTTCCAGTCGAAGCCAAGCGGTTGCAGGACCGGCTCCACGGCCAGGCCCACCCGGCCGACCGTCGAATACCGCAGACCTTCCTGGCGCGCCTCCTGGGCATCCAGACCGCTGAGCCGATCGGCCGGCGGCTTGGGGAAGTTCATCGCAAACCACAGTACGATCGACAGGGCCAGAATCACTGTGCCGGCCTTGCGGATGTAGAGCCATCCCCGCTGCCAGGTGTGGACGAGCACGCCCTTGCTCGTTGGCATCCGATACGGCGGCAGCTCCATCACGAATGGCGTCGTCTCGCCCCGGAAGACGGTCAGACGAAGCACCTTGGCCGCCACGATCCCCAGCACGATGCCGATCAAGTAGATCAGCCAGAGCATCGGCCCCTGCCAGTGCCGTGGAAAGAACGCCGGAATGAACAGCGCGTAGATCGTCAGCCGGGCCCCACAGCTCATCAAGGGGATCACCATGATCGTCGTCAGGCGACTGCGGCGGTTTTCGAGGATGCGCGTCGCCATGATCGCGGGCACCGAACAACCGAACCCGATCAGCATCGGGATGAAGCTCTTGCCATGCAGGCCGATCTTGTGCATGATCCGGTCCATCACGAACGCCGCACGGGCCATGTAGCCCGAGTCTTCCAGCAACGCGATGGCCATGAACAGCAGCAGGATGTTCGGCAGAAACACCAGCACGCCGCCGACCCCGCCAATGACGCCATCGACCAGCAGGGACTGCAACCATTCGGCGCGACCCTGGGGCCAGTGACGCACAATCCCGTCGGCCAACATGCCAAAGAACGTCTCCAGCCATTCCATCGGATAACTGCCGACCTTGAACGTCAGGAAGAAGACCACGTACATTAACAGCAGGAAGATCGGCAGGCCCAGTATCCGGTTGGTCACCACCGCATCGATCGTGTCGCTGACGTCATGGCGCCGCTCGACAGAACTCTGGATCGTCTCCTGACAGGCGCCGGAGATGAACCCATAGCGGCGGTCGGCCATGACGATCTCCGGCTCATCGCCCAGAATGTCGCGCAGATGCTCCACGCTTTGACCAACGGTCTTCAGGACCTCGCCACTCCGGATCTTCGACGTGACATCCTCGTCCTGTTCGAGCAGTTTGATCGCCAGCCATCGCCGGCCGTACCTGGCGACCACCCCGCCGTCGGCCTTGCCGAGCGTCTCTTCGATCCGAAGCAGTTCGTCCTCAATCTCGCCGCCGTAGGTGACACGATGGGTCCGTTCCTTGCGCTCGGCGCCGGCCGTCTCGACGATGGCGTCCAGCAGTTCCGTTCGCCCCTGGCCCTTGTTGCCGACCGTCGGGACGATGGGCATCTCCAAGAGCTGCGACAGTTGAGCCAGATCGAACTCCAGGCCGCGTCGCTTGGCCAGGTCGCTCATGTTGAAGGCCAGCACCATGGGGACGTCCATCTCCATGATCTGCGTGGCCAGGTACAGATTCCTCTCCAGGTTGGAGGCGTCGACGACGTCCACCACGACATCGGGCCTGTCTTCCTGGATGTAGTTGCGGGCGATCAGCTCCTCCGTCGAATACGCTGTCAGGCTATATGTGCCGGGCAAATCGACGAACGTGATCCGCCAGTCGCGATGGGTGCACTGCCCCTCCTTCTTCTCGACGGTCACGCCGGGATAGTTGCCCACGTGCTGGCGGGCTCCGGTGAGCATGTTGAAGACGCTGGTCTTGCCGCTGTTCGGATTGCCCGCCAGCGCCACTGTGATTGACTTCATAGACATCGCCTATTCATCGAAACCAGGCCCCAGAAAGTTAGGCCCCCCGAACTATGCAGACAAAAAAAAGAATGCCCTACCGGCGTTATTTGACGAGGATCTTCTGCGCAACCCCCCTGCCCAGCACGACCTTGGCATCCTTGACGATCAGCACGAAAGGGCCGGGGTGCCCATTGCTGACAACCTTCAACTCGGCATTGGCCACGAGCCCCATCGAGGCCAGACGACTGTTGAGTCCGCGCCCGGCATCAATTCGCACGACTCGCACTGTCTGGCCGGCCTTGGCGGTCGACAACAGTTGTGGCGGCTTTTCCTGCACTTTGACAGCCTCACTCATGGTTCTATCTTGCGGGCCTTTCTGCCCGATCTGCTCTCATGAAACTGGCGGAACTCTTCGGCCACATCCCGACCGTTTCTATGGCTCTCCGTCACGTATTTAATGAAACTCAGCAGCCGGCTGATGATCTCCGGGCCTAAGGCATGCTCGGCCTTGCAGGCCGCCTGCTGGGCGACGTCGGCGTCCACCCCGAGCACGTTGACGAAGAACGACTTGAGGATGTTGTGCTTTCGCACCACCTCGGCCGCCCGCGCCTGGCCCGATTCGGTCAGCGTGATGCAGCCATAGGGCCGGTAATTCGCCAGCCCCTTTTCACGAAGCGCCTGCAGCGCTCCGGTCACCGAGGACCGGGCGACGCTGAGCGCCTCGGCAATGTCCTTGCTGCGGGCCCCTTCCGACTCGTCGGCCAGATTGAAAATGGCTTCGAGGTAGTCCTCCAGCGACGCGCTGAGTTCTTGTCCGGACTCGGTCTTCATCGTTTCGTCCATAGCGCCACAGCCGAAAGCCCCATGATAGTTAGGAACCCCTAACTTTGTCAAGCGACTCTTCCCGATTTTTCTGCCGTCGCGTCCCCAGCGACACATTGGCAAAAAAAATGCTTGTTGGCCGTCGCGGGCCGCACTACAATGAGCGCAACGCATCGGGGCGTGGCGCAGTTTGGCTAGCGCGCTTGACTGGGGGTCAAGAGGTCGCAGGTTCAAGTCCTGTCGCCCCGATTTTCCGCTGTTGTACCCCTGCCTCATGGAGTTTCTGCGCAGTCAATCCCCTGTCGCTCGGCGGGCTTTGGCTTCCTGGAGCATGCTGTAGAGGACGGGGACGACGAGCATGGTGAGGATTTCGATGGTCATGCCGCCGAAGGCGGGGATGGCCATCGGGACCATGATGTCCGAGCCGCGGCCGGTGCTGGTCAAGACGGGGATCAGGGCCAGGATCGTCGTAGCCGTGGTCATCAGGCACGGTCGGACCCGCCGGGTCCCGGCCGCCACGACCGCCTTGTGAATCTCGCCGACTGTCTCGGTTGGCCGGTTGTGGAACGACTGCTCCAGATACGTACACATCACCACGCCGTCGTCGGTGGCGATGCCGAACAGGGCAAGAAATCCGACCCAGATGGCCACACTCAGATTGATCGGATGCACCTGGAACAGAGCTCGCAAGTTCGTGCCGAAGACACTGAAATCCAGGAACCACGGCCGGGCATAAAGCCAGATCATCAGAAACCCGCCCGCCCAGGCGACGAGGATGCCGGAGAACACCAAGCCCGTCGTCGAGACACGACGGAATTGCAGGTAGAGAATCAGAAAGATGATAAACAAAGCCAATGGGACCACCACCGTCAGCGTCCTGGTGGCGCGAATCTGGTGCTCGTACGTCCCGGCGAACGTGTAGTGGACCCCTTCCGGGACGGAGAACTCGCCCGAGTCGATCTTGTCCTCGAGGTGCCGGCGGCACTGCTCGACGACGTCGACCTCGGCGTACTGGGGCTTGCGGTCGAAGACCACATAGGCGGTCAGGAACGTGTCCTCGCTCTTGATCGCCATCGGCCCGCGGGCGTAGCGAATCTCGGCCAGTTGAGCCAGCGGAATCTGCGTCCCATCCGGCGCCGGCACCAGGATTCGCTCCATCGTGTCGATCTCGTCCCGCAGTTCCCGCAGATAACGAACGCGCACACCGTAGCGCTCGCGGCCCTCGACCGTGGTGGTGAGGCGCTTGCCCCCGATGGCGACCTCGATCACGTCCTGGACCCGCTGAACGCTGATGCCGTACCGGGCGATCCGTTCCCGGTCGATATCGATTTCGAGATAAGGCTTGCCCACGACGCGGTCGGCGATGACGGCCGCCGGCTCGACGCTGGGGACCTCCTTGAGGAACCGCTCGATGTCCAGCGCCACCGCCTCGATCGTCGCCAGATCAGGCCCCCTGACCTTGACCCCCATCGGGGCGCGCATGCCGCTCTGGAGCATGACGAGCCTGGCGGCGATCGGCTGGAGTTTTGGCGCGCTGGTCGTGCCCGGAATCTCGCCCGCCTGAACGATTTCGTGCCAGATGTCGTCGGGGCTTTGGATATGGTCTCGCCATTGCCTGTACGGCCGGCCCTTGGGATCGCCGATGAGGCTGCCCTCGGCGTCACGCACGTAGTCGCCTTCGGCGCGATCGTACTTGAACCGCAGACGGCGGCCGGCGGCATCGGTGATGTATTCGGTTTTGTAGTTAATGACCGTCTCGATCATCGAGATCGGGGCCGGATCGAGCGGGGAATCGGCCCGGCCGATCTTGCCCACAACCGACTCGACCTCCGGGATCGCCTGAAACGCCATGTCCTGCTTTGCGAGAACGTCCAGCGCCTCGCCAATCGAGGCGTGAGGCATGGTCGTCGGCATGTAGAGAAACGAGCCCTCGTCCAATGCCGGCATGAACTCCCGGCCCAATCCGGGAAAGACCTCCGTCGTCGACGTCCAGAGGCGATTCTGTCTCAATGCGTCGGGCACGAAGAAGAACACCCTGGCGGCCCCCTGCCAGATCATCCCCGCAAGGAGCAGCAGGAGAAGTGGCAGGCTGAGGAAGGCGATCTTGTGCTCCAGGCACCACGTCAGGACAGCCGGGTAGAAGTGCTCGAAGATGCGAAAGAGCAACAGAAGCGTCCCGATCAGCAGGCCAACAAAGACGAGATTACGGACGAACCCGGCGACAGGCCCCATCGGCAGCCAGTACTGGGTCAGAACGACGCCCACAAGGACGACCGCCAGTGCGTTGCCCAGCAGCGGCATCGCGATGCGGGCCCTGGCAGGCAAGTGATCGCGCGTCAGGTGATAGAGCCCCACAACGGCGAGGACAACGCCGACCCACCATGCGGCGACGATCCCGGCAGCAAGCGCCAGGCCAAGCACGATCGCGCCAAGTCCGTAGCGTCTGAACCTGCCGCCGATCGGTCTTCGGGTGAACAGCAAGTGGGCCGCCGGCGGTATGATCGCCAGCGTCACGATCACCGACGCCAGCAAAGCGAACGTCTTGGTGAAGGCCAGCGGCTTGAAGAGCTTGCCTTCGGCCCCGGCCATCGTGAAGACCGGAAGAAAGCTGACGATCGTCGTCGCCACCGCGGTCACCACGGCGCCGCCGACTTCCGACGAGGCCTGGTACACGACTTCAAGTGTGTTCTCACCTTCGCACGCTTCGTCGAGACGGCGCAGGATGTTTTCGCACAGGACGATGCCCATGTCCACGATCGTTCCGATGGCGATGGCGATGCCGGACAGGGCAACGATGTTCGCATCGACTCCGAAGTGCCGCATCGCAATGAAGCACATCAGGATCGCCAGCGGAAGCAATCCGCTGATCAGCACGCTGCTGCGCAGGTGCAGGACCATCACGATCACGACGATGACGGTGACGAGCACCTGCTGGGTCAAGGCTGTGTTGAGGGTGCCAAGCGTCTCATAGATCAAGCCCGTCCGGTCATAGAACGGCACGATAGTGACCTTCGAGACCGTCCCGTCGGCCAGAGTCTTCTCCGGCAGGCCCGGCGCCAACTCATCGATCTTGTCTTTGACGTGCTGGATCGCGGCCAGCGGATTGTAGCCATAGCGGACCACCACGACGCCGCCGACCGCCTCGGCGCCGCCCTTGTCCAGGGCGCCGCGCCGCAGGGCCGGCCCCCGCGACACCTTCGCAATGTCCTTGACGTAGATCGGAACGTTGTCGTTGACCTTGACCGCCGTCTGCTCGATGTCGGAGAGTTGCCGGATGAAGCCGAGGCCGCGGATGACGTATTCGACCTTATTGATCTCGATCGTCCGCGCGCCGACGTCGATATTCGAACTTCTGACTGCTCTGATTACGTCGTCGAGCCCAACGCCATAGGCCCGCATGGCGTCCGGGTCCACGTCGATCTGGTACTCGCGAACGAAGCCCCCCACCGAGGCGACTTCACTGATGCCTTCGGCGCTCAGCAGGGCGTATCGCACGTACCAGTCCTGGATACTCCGCAGTTCATCGAGGTCCCAACCACCCGCCGGGTTGCCGTTCGGGTCGCGCCCTTCGAGCGTATACCAGAAGACCTGGCCCAGGGCGGTGGCATCGGGTCCCAGCGCCGGCTGAACCCCCTCCGGGAGCGTTCCCGAGGGCAGGCTGTTGAGCTTTTCCAGCACGCGGCTGCGCGACCAGTAGAACTCGACGCCCTCGTCGAAGATCACATAGATGCTCGAGAAGCCGAAGAACGAGTAGCTGCGGACCGTCTTGACGCCGGGCAGCCCCAGCAGCGAAACCGTCAGCGGGTAGGTGACCTGGTCTTCCACGTCCTGCGGCGAACGGCCCATCCACTCGGTGAAGACGATCTGCTGGTTCTCCCCGATGTCGGGGATGGCATCGACCGGGACCGGCGACCTCGGCAGCCCACCAAGGTCCCAGTCGAAAGGCGCCGTCATCAG
>JAAYBA010000252.1 GCA_012719085.1 Planctomycetota bacterium | reverse complement strand
GTCGATACGACGACGCCCCGTCCGGTGCCGTTGCCCGAAGGCGTGCTGACCAACGATATCCATCGACTTCTGGCCGATGAGAGCATCACGGTCGGCGTCGAACTGGTCGGGGGCACGGGCATCGCCCGCACCATCCAGCTCGATCTGCTGCGGGCGGGCAAGGACGTCGTCACGGCGAACAAGGCCCTCCTGGCAGAGCACGGCGCCGAACTCTACCGTGTGGCCCGCGAGTGCGGCCGCTGCATCGCGTTCGAAGCCAGTTGCGCCGGCGGCGTCCCGATCATCGGCGCCATCCGCACCGGGCTGGCGGCCAACAACGTCCGCGCCATGTATGGAATCGTCAACGGCACGTGCAACTACATCCTCTCGAGCATGAGCGCCAAGGATGAAGAGTTCGCCGTCGCGCTGGCCCAGGCCCAGAAGCGCGGGTTTGCCGAGGCCGATCCCACGCTGGACATCACCGGGGGCGACAGCGCCCACAAACTGGCCATCCTGGCGTCGATGGCGTTCGGATACGAGATCGCTCTCGACGACATCTTCGTGCAGGGCATCGACGGCATCGCCAAGGAGGACATTCGGTACGGCCGGGAAATGGGATACTGTCTCAAGCTTCTGGCGATCGGCTTGAAGGACGAACGCGGCAGAGTCTCGTTGCGGGTTCACCCGTCGTTCATCGCCGCCGGCAGCTCGCTGGCGCGGGTCGACGGCTCGTTCAACGCCATCAGCATCTTCGGCAGCGCCGTGGGCGAGACGCTCTACTACGGACGTGGGGCCGGCATGATGCCGACGGCCAGCGCCGTAGTGGCCGACATTCTCGACGTGGCGATGGGCAACTCGCGGACGACATTCGAGCACTTGCGGCTCAAACCGCGAGAAGACGTAATTCCATTGATTGAGGACATCAGCGATTCGGTGAGCCGGTTCTACATCCGGGTCATGGCCAAGGACGTCCCGGGCGTTGTCGCTTGTTACGGCAGGATCCTCGGCGATCACCAGATCAGTATTTCCGGCGCCCTGCAACACGAGGGTCGGGGCCCGGACAACACGGTCCCGGTCGTGATCACGACCCACCGGACCCAGGAACGGAACATGGCGGCGGCGCTGGCGGAACTGGCCCAATCGGAGTTCTTCACCGGGCAACCGGTGTGCATTCGAATCGAAGACATTCCCGAAGACCGGGACGTCTGACGGCAAAACTGGCGCATCGAAGGCGCCGTTTGGGTCGCCCCCGTTGTTCGACGGAGGCCGGCCTTCTGGATGGTGGATCAGGTAGCGTATGACCAAGTATGTGATTATTGTCCCGGACGGAGCGGCCGATGAGCCGATTGAACTGTTCGACGGCAAGACAGCCCTGGAGGCGGCCGAGACGCCGAACATGGACCGCATCACCACGGAGGGCCGCCAGGGGCTCGTGCGGACGGTCCCGGAGGGCATGGAGCCCGGCAGCGACGTCGCACAGATGAGTCTGCTGGGCTACGATCCGGCCCGCTATTACACCGGCCGGGCGCCCATCGAAGCGGCCGCCAAGGGGATCAAGCTTGGAATTTCCGATTGGGTCTTCCGCTGTAACCTCGTAACCATCGCCGACGGACGCATGGCCGATCACAGTGCCGGGCACATCTCGACGGAGGAATCGGCCAGCCTGCTCGATGCGTTGCAGGCCCGGATCGCCGACGAGCGTCTGTCGCTGCACACCGGGGTCAGCTATCGCCATCTTCTGGTCTGCCAGGGCATGGACTTCGACGTGCGGACGTATCCGCCGCACGATTTCCTCGGCACGGATGTGGAGAAGCTGCTTCCCAGAGGCAAAGGAGCGGATCTGCTCATCGAGCTGCTGAACCTCTCGCAGCAGGTCTTCACCGACCACGACGTCAATCGGGTCCGGCGCGATCTCGGCGAGAATCAGGTCAGTTCGGTCTGGCTGTGGGGCCAGGGCAAGCGGGCCCATCTGGAGAGCTTCCGCAAGCGCTTCGGCCTTGGCGGCGTGGCGATCACTGCCGTCGATCTGGTGCGCGGACTGGCCAAGCTGGTTGGCTTCGACCTGATCGAGGTGCCCGGGGCGACCGGCCTGTTCGACACGAACTACCAGGGCAAGGCCGCTGCCGCCATTGAGGCCCTGAACGACCATGACCTGGTCTTCGTACACATCGAGGCGCCGGACGAAGCCTCCCATGGGGGCAACGCCCCGGTGAAGAAGGCGGCGATCGAGCAGATCGACCGGCACATCGTCGGGCCTGTTCTGGAGGCCCTTCAACGTTTCGAGAGCTGGCGCATCCTCGTGCTGCCCGACCACCCGACACCGGTCCGACACGGGGCGCACTCGGCCGAGCCGGTGCCCTTTGCGATGGCCGGCACGGGCATCACCGGCATTCTGCACCTCGGCTTCGGCGAATCCAATGCCGCCAGGTCGGGATTTCGTATCGACAACGGGCACGAATTGATGGAGTATTTCCTCAAGAGCGCCGTCTGACGGCCTGCCTCCATCACCCGAGCCTTCCCGCAATCGCGGATTCCGTAGCTGAAGGGGACGAAAATGAAAGTCGCAAAATTCGGCGGGTCTTCTCTGGCGGACGCCGGACAAATACGCAAGGTGGTCGATATCGTCAAGGCCGATCCGGATCGTCGTATTGTCGTGGTCTCGGCGCCGGGCAAGCGGTCTGCGGACGACGTCAAAGTCACCGACATGCTCATCGCCCTGGCGAACGCCGTCATCGCCGGCCGTTCTTACGCCGCCGAACTGGATGCGGTGGTCGGGCGATACGCCCAGATCCAGCGAGAACTGGGCCTCGATACCGCCGTCATCCATGAGATCGAGGCTGACCTGCATAGCCGGATCGAGCAACGGTCCGCCAACGACGCCCAGTTCATCGACACGATCAAGGCCTCCGGAGAGGACAACAACGCCAAGATCGTCGCGCAGGTCTTCGCCAACCAGGGCGTGCCGGCCCGGTATGTCAATCCAAAGGATGCCGGCATGCTCCTGAGCGACGATTTCGGAAACGCCCAGGTCCTGCCTGAGTCCTTCAGCAATCTCAGGACCCTGCGCGACGAGAAGGAGGTGCTGATCTTCCCCGGCTTCTTCGGCTATACCCGGCAGGGACAGGTCGCGACGTTCCCGCGCGGCGGCTCGGACATCACCGGCGCCATCGTCGCCGCTGCCGTCAAAGCCGACGTCTACGAGAACTTCACCGACGTCGATTCGGTCTTCTCGCTCGATCCGCGTATCGTGCCCGAAGCGCCGCCCATCAGCCTGCTGACGTTCCGGGAGATGCGCGAACTGTCGTATGCCGGCTTCGGCGTGTTCCACGACGAGGCCATCGTCCCGGCCGTCCGCGCCAGGATTCCCATCTGTATCAAGAACACCAATCGACCGGAGGCACCGGGGACAATGATCGTGGCGGAGCGAAAGTACGAACAGGGCGAAATCACCGGAATCGCCAGCGCCGATGGATTCAGCGCGATCTATCTGAGCAAGTACATGATGAACCGCGAGATGGGATTCGGCCGACGATTGCTTCAGGTCCTCGAGGACGAGCATCTGTCCTTCGAGCACGCGCCCTCCGGGATCGACGACATGTCGGTCATCCTGCGGAGCCGGCAGTTGACGCCGGGCAAGGAGGCGCACGTGCTCAATCGCATCCGCACGGAGCTGGAGGTGGACGATGTGACGATCGACCACGGTTTGTCGCTGATTATGATTGTCGGAGAAGGCATGCGGTACGCCGTCGGCGTGGCCGCCCGGGCGTGCGCTGCTCTGGCCGATGCCGGCGTCAATATCGAGATGATCAACCAGGGCTCGTCCGAGATCAGCATCATGTTCGGCGTCAAGGAAGTCGACCGTAAACACGCCGTCCATGCCCTGGCCCACGCGCTGCTCAAGATCGCCAAAAAGCCTTGATCCAACCGCGAAAACGGCCCCGTGTTCTGAGCCGACGGTTGCGAGCCGTTGTGATGGGTGCGGTCCTCATCGGGCTCGTTGTGCTGGCGTGGTTCGATCGCGCCGTCGTCACGCCGCAGCGCGGCAGCGCCAATCGTTCGGCCGAACAGACGACCGCCCAGGATCTCGCCCGCTATCATGGAAAGGCCTTTGACGTGGCCCGCGTCGTGGACGGTGACACGCTGGACATCGCTGCTCCGGACGGCGCAAGTACCACAACCCGTGTCCGGCTGCTGGGAATCGACGCGCCGGAGACGCATGCACCCGATGATCGGCCGGCGCATTTTGCGATGGAAGCGGCGGCGTTCGCACGCGGACAGCTTTCCGGCCGACGCGTGAACCTGTATCTCGAAGAAGATGGACGCACGCGAGGCCATTACGGAAGACTGCTCGCCTATGTCGCCCTGCCCGACGGCACGGTGCTCAACGAAGTGCTGATCGCCGAAGGCTACGCTTACGCCGACCTGCGATTCCGGCATGGCTTCTATCACAAATACCGCCAACTGGAGGGCAGCGCGCGAGCTCTGGGAAAGGGCCTGTGGGCCGAGGCGACGCGCGAGGATCTGCCCGCCTGGCTTCAGCGAATGCGTCCGGCCCTGCTGGCGGATTGAGGTCGGCGGGCGGCAGACTACAGATTGTACTCCTTGATCTTGCGATACAGAGTGCGCTCGCCGATGCCGAGAATCCTGGCCGCCTTCTCGCGGTTGCCCTCCGTTTTCGTCAGCGTGTCGAGGATGGCCTTCTTCTCGAGGTCGTTGAGCGAGACGCCGGCCAGGTTCGCCGGCGCGGCCGTGCCGCCGGTCAACTGCCGCCGGCGCGCGATGTCCGGCGGAATGTCCTGAACGTCGAGGCGATCGCGGTCGCACATCACGACCATCGTCCGGACGACATTCTTGAGCTGCCGGATATTCCCCGGCCAATCATGGGCCGTCAGGATGTGCATCGCCGCATCGCTGATCCCCCGGACCTCGGAGCCGATCTCCTCAGCCGCCTCCTGCAGGAAATGCCGCACGAGCAGAGGAATGTCCTCCTGACGCTCTCGAAGGGCCGGCAGCGAGACGTTGACCCCCTTGATGCGGAAGTACAGGTCCTCGCGAAACTTGTTCTGCTCGATCAGACTGTTCAGACTGTGGTTGGTCGCGCTGATGATACGCACGTCCACCGAGATCGCCTTGTTTGAGCCCACGGGGATCACCATGCCGTCCTCTAAAACGCGGAGCAGCTTGGCCTGCATGGTCAGAGGCATGTCCCCGATCTCGTCGAGAAACAGCGTGCCTTCGTCGGCGATCTCGAACAGGCCCTTGCGGTCCATGTTGGCGCCCGTGAAGGCGCCCTTGACGTGGCCGAACAGTTCGCTTTCCAGCAGCGTCTCCGTCAGCCCGGCGCAGTTGACCGGGCGGAACGGCTTGTTTCGACGCAGCGAGTTGTCGTGGATGGCCCGCGCCAGCAGCTCCTTGCCCGTCCCCGACGGCCCCTCGATCAGAACCGAGATGTTCGTGGGCGCGACGCGACGAACGATCTCGAAGATGCGCTGCATGGCCGGGCTGTCCCCCATGATCCCTTCGAAGAGAAAGTGCTCCGGACTCCGCTCGGTCTGCGTCTTTCGGGCGTCGGCCCCGGCTGCCCGCCGGCTTGCCTGTTCCACGAGCGTCCGCAACTGATCGATGTCGAGTGGTTTGACCAGATAATCGAACGCCCCCTGCTTGATCGCCTCTTTGCAGTTCTCGATCGTCGCATAGGCGGTGATCAGGATCACCTCGGTCGAGTCGCTGTTCTGCCGGACCTGACGCAGCACCTCCAGGCCATCGGCACGGCCCTCGAGCTTCAGGTCTGTCACCACCACGTCGACGCGCCGGCTCCGCAACACCTCGATGGCGTCTTCGCCCGTGTAGACCGCCAGCGCCTTGACCGGCAGCCGTTCGAGGGCCTCGACGATTCCGTCGGCATGGTCGCGCTCGTCGTCGACGACCAGGACCACTGGCTTGTGTTCTGTCATACGCTTACCTCGTTCGATGCGGCGTCGAAGCCGGCCAGGGGCAGCTCGATCGTGAACTGGCTGCCTTTGCCCGGCTCGCTGTGTACGGCAATCGTGCCGCCGTGCGACTCCACGATCTTCTTGGCGGTGGCGAGCCCCAGCCCCGTCCCCCCGGAACGCGAGGAATGGTATGGGCGGAAGATCGTCGCCAGCCTCTCGGGGGAAATCCCCCTGCCCGTATCGCTGATCTGTATGACCGCCCTGCCCGGGCGGCCCTGTGTCCGAACCATCAGTTCGCCGCCGGCGTCCATAGCCTGCTGAGCGTTGATCAGCAGGTTCAGCAAAACCTGCTTCAACGCTCCGGCATCCACCCGACAGGTCAACGGTTCGGTCGCCAGGCTGTGCCGCAGCGTCAGGGAATGGCTGCACGCCTGCGGCAGATAGAAGTCGATCATGTCCTCGACCAGCTCATTCAGGTTCATCGTCACCGGCTGCAATTCGGGCCGCCTGACGTAGCGAAGGAAACCCTCGACAATCTGCTCAAGCCGGTCCGTCTCTTTCTCGATCACGGTGATCTTACGCTTCGCCCCAGCCAGATTGTTCTGGCTGCGGTCGATCGCCGGCTTGTACGGCTCGCGGAGATCGACGCCCTCCAGGGCTTCGCGCGTGAGCTTCAGATTGACCTTGATCGTCGAGAGCGGGTTCTTGATCTCGTGCGCCAGCTCACCGGTCAGACGCGTCAGCATCTCATCGGAATCCACCTGCGCAGCCCGGGCGGCATTCGCCCGGCGCTGGACCCTGCGAAGCAGGAACCCCGCCGCCGGGACAACGATCAGAAGAGCCCCAATGACCCCGGCCAGAAACAGTCTCACGCGTCTATCACCCCGCTTGGCGGATCCCCGTTGTCCCCAAAAACCAAGAGCCGAACGATCAAGAAGGCCCCGTCCGGATCTCTCCGGCGTCGCGCCCTTTCGACCTTCGGCTCTGACTGACTGCTTTGCAATTCGACGGCGGCTGCACCGACGAAGAAGCCCTATCGCTTCTCGTGGGGCCGCGGCCTCTTCTCTTCCTTGATGCCGAGTTCCGCCAGGGCCGCACGGCGCGAGAGCTTGAGCCGACCCTGGTCGTCGATCGAGATCAGCTTGACCGGGACGATGTCCCCGAGTTTGCAGACGTCGTCGACCTGCTTGACGTAGCCATCGCTCAACTCGCTGATATGACAGAGCCCCTCGACCCCGGGCGCAATCTCGACGAACATGCCGAAATCCTTGATCGAGACGACCTTGGAGTCCTTGTAGAGACGCCCCACCTCCGGCGGTTTGGTCATCGCTTCGATCAGCGCCTTGGCCTTGAGATGACCGTCGCCGCCGACGCAACTGATGAAGACCGTGCCGTCCTCCTCGATCTCGATCGTGGTGTTGGTCTGCTCCTGGAGGCTCTTGATCATCTTGCCGCCGGGCCCGATGACCTTGCCGATGAACTCCGGATCGATCTCCACGGTGATGAGCTTCGGTGCATACTGGCTCAGCTCCGCCCGCGGCGTGCTGATGGCTTTGTTCATAATCTCCAGGATATGAAGCCGCGCGTTCCGGGCCCGTTCCAGGGCCTCGACCATGATCTGATGCGGCAGCCCCTCGGCCTTGATGTCCAACTGGATGGCGGTGATCCCCTCACTCGTTCCGGCCACCTTGAAATCCATATCCCCGAAGTGGTCCTCCTCGCCGATGATATCGGTCAGCAATTCATAACGACCGTCGTTGCCGCTGATCATACCGACCGAGATACCGGCCACGGCGCCGTTGATGGGCACACCGGCGTCCATCAGGGCCAGCGAACCGCCGCAAACGGATGCCATGGAACTCGATCCGTTGGACTCGGTAATATCAGAGATGAGCCGCACGGTGTACGCAAACTTGTCGGACGACGGCCGCACGTTCTCGAGCGCTCGTTCGGCCAACGCTCCGTGCCCGATCTCCCGACGGCCCGGTCCGCGGATCGGTTTGACCTCGCCGACGGAGAACGGTGGGAAATTGTAGTGGTACGTGAAGCTCTGGCTGTATTCTTCCATGAGTCCGTCGATGATCTGCGCGTCCCGAATGGTGCCGAGTGTCACGCTGATCAACGCCTGAGTCTCGCCCCGTGTGAAGAGCGCCGACCCGTGTGTCCGGGGCAGCAATCCGACCTCACAGGAGATGGGACGGACCTGGTCGTAGCCGCGACCGTCGGGCCGCTTGCCTTCAAGAATCATCTGCCGAACGACTTCGCATTCGATCTTCCCGAGAATCCGCTTAACCATGCCCGGATTGGCCTTGGCCTCACCGGCCTCCTCGCCGCAGTATCGGGTCTTCACCTCATCCAGCAACGCGTTGACCGCGTCATTACGATCGCGTTTGCCCTGAATCGTCTTGAGTTCCCGAAGCGGCTCGGTGATCTCTGCCCGGATCTTCTGCTCGAGTTCCGCATCGATCTCCGTCAGCGGAATCACCTTCTCTACGCCGACCTTCTGTTGCAGCTCCTCGATCATCTCGATGACCTGGCCAGCCGCTTCGTGCCCGGTGCGAATGGCCTGGGCCACGACATCTTCGGCCAGCTCCTTGGCGCCCACCTCGAGCATGTTGATGGCCTCTTTGCGGCCGCCAACGAGGACGTTGATGTCGCTTTCGGCGAGTTGCTGATACGTCGGGTTGACGACGAACTCCCCGTTGATGCGGCCCACGCGACAGGTGCCGATGGGCCCTTGGAACGGGATGCTGCTGATGCACAGCGCCGCACTGGCGCCGATCATGGCCGGCACGTCCGGATCGTTGTCCTGGTCCGCACTGAGCACGGAGGCCATGATCTGGACTTCCTGAAAATAACCATCCGGGAAGAGCGGGCGAATGGGCCGATCGATCATCCGCGCGGTCAGGATCTCCTTCGTTGTAGGTCGCCCTTCACGTTTGATAAAGCCGCCCGGGAACTTGCCGGCGGCGCTGTGTCGTTCACGGTAATCGACACTCAAAGGAAAGAAATCGATATCCTCAAATCTCGGAGGCGCGCACGTCGCCGCGACAAGGACAATGGTCTCGCCGTACCGCACCATGACGGCTCCACCGGCCTGTCTGGCGATCCGCCCCGTCTCGATCGTGAGCGTTCTTCCGCCGATTTCTCTGGAAACACTATGAACATCCGACATAACTACCTCGTTGGTTTGTGCGTATGTGCGCCACATGGAAGGCGTCCGGCCTCGCATGCACGACCATCGCGTCCACGTCGTGTGGACGTCTACGGCTCGTCGCACTGATACACGGGATTATGCTATTTTCGCAGCCCAAGGCGGGAGATGACGGCCTGGTAGCGCTTGACGTCCCTGTCACGAATGTACCTCAGCAGTGCGGAGCGGTTGCCGACCATCTTGAGCAGACCACGACGAGAGGAGTGATCCTTCGGGTGGGCCTTGAGGTGTTCGGTCAGGTCGTTGATCCGCCGGGACAGAAGTGCGATCTGCACCTCCGGGGATCCGGTATCCCCTTCGTGCGTCTCAAAATCAGTGAGAATCTGGCCTTTTTGTTCTTTCGTCAGCATGTTTCCCTAATACCCTTCTTGGTTCGCCTCATTTGAGGTTAGCGTAACACTCGGATTATGAATCCTTTAATCTAAACGACTTGCGACGATTCTGGCAAGCTTTTTTTGCCGCACCAGGCTCAAAATCCCCCTGCAGGCCCCTCGGATGGCTTCGGAGGCCACCGAAACCGCCCCATCGTCAGCCGGACGCTGCCCCGCATTCGTCCTCGTCGGGCCGTTTCTCATCCAGGAAGGCCTGCAGGATCTCGGCGGCCGCCACGGCGTCGAGCCGGTCCCGCCGGCGGGCTTTGGACAGCCCCGCTGCTTCGAGCTTCTCGGCGGCGCCGAAACTGCTCAATCGCTCGTCCTGAAGGCAGACAGGCAGCCCGAGACGCTGGCCCAACCGCTCGGCGAATGCCTTGGCCTTCGCCGCCTGGGGGCCTTCCGAGCCGTCCATGTTCAGTGGCAACCCCACCACAACGGCCCCCACCCCTTCGTCCTTCGCGATCCGCTCGATACCGGTCAGGACGTCCGCGCGCCCGTCCAGCACGCACAAAGGCGAGGCGATGGTCTGCCCGGCGTCGCAGATGGCCAGGCCGATGCGTCGGCTGCCGTGGTCTATAGCGAGGTATCTCATCGTGACCGCCGGCGTCTCCGGAGACGCCCGGTTCCTACAAAAACTCGTTGCGGCCGTGCTGTTCGAGCCGGCCCAGAAGCTCTTTGAGCCGATCGGTCTGGTCCGCCCGGCAGACCAGGGTCGCGTCCGGCGTGTGCGCGACGACGATGCCGTCGAGGCCGATCGCCGCAATCAGATGGCCTTTGTCTTCGGTGACAACCACGCTGCCGGAGCAGTCCAGCAGTTCGCTGGCCCCGGCGACAACAACGTTGCCGTGGGCGTCTGATTCGACGATGTCGGCCAGCGCCGCAAACGACCCAAGGTCCAGCCAGCGGCAATCCAGCCGAATCGTACAGACCTGTTTGGCCCGTTCCATCACCGCATAGTCGATGCTAATCTTCGGCAATCGGCCAAATTGTTCGGACAGCACCGCCTGCTGATCGGGCGTGTCCCAGGCCGCCGCAATCCGCCGCAGCGGTTCGGCCGTCTCCGGAACGAAGTCGGTCAGGTTCTTCAGGATCGTACCGGCCTTCCAGACAAACATCCCCGAGTTCCAGAAATACCGCCCGTCCGCCACGTAATCCTGCGCCGTGGCCAGATCCGGCTTCTCTTTGAACGCCGCGACTGAATACACCGCATTCTTGCACACCTCGCACGCACATGGATCGCCACACTTGATGTACCCGAACTGCGTGCTGGGAAACGTCGGCGGGATCCCGAACGTGATCAGCGCATCGGGATGGGCCGCCACAAACGAGAACGCGTCGCGCAGGGCCTCCTGCAAAACCGTCGCCGGTTCGAGCAACTGATCGGCGGTGACGACCGCCATCGTCGCCGTCGGATCGCTCTTGCACAGCACGGCCGCCGCCAGACCGATCGCTCCGGCGGTATCCCGTACCTCCGGCTCGGCGATCACGTTGCCCGACGGCAGCCCCGGCAGGTCCTCGCGGACCACATCGACGTAGTCGGCGTTGGTCAGAACGAGGATGTTGCGCAGATCGAAAAGCGATCCAATCCGCTCGAAACAGCGTTCCAGCAGCGTCCGTCCGTCCAGAAGCTTGAGCACCTGCTTGGGGCGCTTCTGCCGGCTCAATGGCCAGAGCCTCTTGCCCGTGCCCCCCGCCATAATCACGGCATAGTTCATATTTCGTTCCTCTTTCAACCCATCTCGCCAGGCGCCGGACCCAACCGAACCTCCGCCGGATCGGCGGCCGCTTGGGCCAGAGAGAAGCGCCCGGCGAGCTTACTGCCGTTGTATTCCGCAGTGATCTCACACCCGCGGCAAAGGCCTTCAATCCTGGCGTGACGCTCTACACACGCGTCAGATTGGCGTATTGTAGCAGGAGCGACTTGGTTTGTCCCGAATTGAACTGGACGGTGACCACGCTGTTGGCGCCCATGTCAGCGTACTTGCGGACGCGTCCGAGCCCGAAGGTCTTATGCCGCACGAGCTGACCCGGGGCAAACTCCGGTTCCGCCTGTTTGGCGGGCGCCGCACGCGAGACCGCGAACGAACGCGGCGGACGGCTGTAGCTGAAGAAGGCGTCCTGATCGTCCTCCTCGCCGTCCTCGTCGTCCGGCGCCACGGAATCGAGGCCCAGCTCGAAAAGGAACGGGGACGCCACCGTCCGGAGGAACTGCCCGCGAACGGTTCGGTACCGCGCATAGCTCAGATACAGGTTGATCCGGGCCCGCGTGACGCCGACAAAGAACAGTCGACGCTCCTCTTCCAGTTCGTCGCCGTCGCCGCTGCCACGCTCGTGCGGGAGCAGGCCGTCTTCGAGCCCGATGATGAAGACGTGGTCGAATTCGAGCCCTTTGGCGGCGTGGAGCGTCATCAGGGCGGCCCGCTCGCTCGTCGCCTCGTAGGCATCGGTGTCGCTGAACAGGGCGATCTGCTGGAGGTAATCGAGCAACGACGGCTCGGTCGTCTGCTGGTCATAGGCGGCTGCCGCATTGATCAGTTCACCGATATTCTCCAACGCATCCTGACCGTCCTGGCCGGTCCCCTTGAACGACTGCTCCAGGCCGGACTCGCAGAAAACCCGTTCGGCCAGCGGCGCCACCGGGCCCACGACGTCCCGCCGGAGCTTGTCCAGCAGACAGGAAAAGGCCATGAGTTTGGTCCTGGCCGCCCCGCTCACCTCGGCCACCTGGTCGGCCCGAGCCAGCGCCTGCGATAGGGTCAGCCCGTGGCTGACGGCAAACGCCTTCACTCGGTCCACAGTGACTTTGCCGATTCCGCGCGTCGGGGTGTTGATGATCCGCAGCAGCGCGACCTCGTCGGCCGGGTTGGCCAACACCTTCAGGTAGGCCAGCAGGTCGCGAATTTCCTTGCGATTGTAAAACTCCACGCCTCGGACGACCTGGTAGGGAACGCGACGCCGAACGAACGCCTCTTCGAGGGCCCGGCTCATCGCATTGACACGATAGAACACCGCAATCTGGCCGGCGGGGACCTTCCCGGCGAGCAGCGCATCGACCTGTCGCGCCACGGCGTCCGCTTCGGCCGCCTCATCCTCATGGCCTTCGACGCAGACTCTGCCTTCATCGGTCCGCACCGCGACAAGGGCCTTCTGCTTGCGATTCGTGTTGCGGGCAATCAGGCTGTCGGCCGCCCGCAGGATTGCCGCGGTGCTGCGGAAGTTTTCCTCGAGCTTGACGACCATCGCCTGGGGCCAGTCCTTCTCGAAGGCCAGGATGTTCCGAATGTCGGCGCCGCGCCAGCGGTAGATCGACTGGTCGGGATCGCCGGTGGCGCAGATGTTGCCGTGCGGCAGCGCCAGGGCCTTGGCCAGGCGATACTGTGCGTGGTTGGTGTCCTGGTACTCATCGATGAGCAGGAACTTGAACCGATTGGACAGCTCGCCGCAAACGGTCGAGTCGGTCTCCAACAGGAACGCGACCTTCATCAACAGGTCGTCGAAATCCAGGCCGTTGCGCTCGGCGAGGATCTGCTGATACCGCGTGTAGACCTGACTGAGGGTCCGCGAGAAGAAGTCCTCGGCCCGTTCCTGAAACGCTTCGGCGTCCACCAACTTGTTCTTCAGTGTAGAGATCGCGTCGAGCATCCGGGCCGGCGGAAAGTTCGTCCCGTCGAGACCGCAGTCCTTGACCGCCTGCTTGACGCACTTGCTCTGGTCGGCCGAGTCGTAGATGCTGAAATTCGGGCGAATTCCCGCCGCCTCGGCATAGCGACGGAGGATCCGCACGCACAGCGAGTGGAACGTGCTGATGTGGGCCCCGCCGGAAGGCCCCAATGCCGCCGCCCGTTGACGCATCTCCTCGGCGGCCTTGTTCGTGAAGGTGATCGCGCAGATGTTGTACGGCCGGACCCCGGAATCGACCAACGCCGCAATGCGACAGGTGATCACCCGCGTCTTGCCGCTGCCCGGGCCGGCCAGAACCAGCAGAGGACCGTCCCTGTGCAGAACAGCTTGCCGTTGCGACGACGTCAATTGTGCCAGAAGTGCCTCATCCATGCCCGATGTCGGGTGACCCTTACGGCGTTCCCTGCTCCTGCATCTGCCTCAATTGCGTCTCCGTCTGTTCCAGTTGTTTGTACAACTCCGGCTTTTCGATCTGAATCCGGTTCAGCAGGCCCAATCGAATATACTCCGGATAGGCCCCGCTGTTGAGGAACTGACCGAGTGCGAAGTAGCGTAGCACGGACATGGGGGGCAGGTCAATACGAAACTCCGGCTCGTTCGTCGTGTTGTAGTGGTCATAGATCTGCTGGGCCAACTGATCGCGTCCGGCTGCCGCGTCGTCGTCGCGTATCGCGTAAAGGTAGTAGCCCTCCGTGAGCAACATCGCGATCTGTTCCCTGGCGTCGTGGATGCCCAGGCTTTCCAGCTCCTCTCTCCAGCGGTTGATGACATACTGCTCGAGCGAGACCCGAAACTCGTTCATCGGGTAGCGTTGGCGCAACCGGTTGTAGATTCTCAGGGCCTCGCCCTTGAGCCCGGCCTGATAGAACGACAGGACGGCGTTCTTGAGCATGTTGCGATGGCCGTTTTCGAGCGACTCTCGGGTGGTGCGATCGTCCTCATATCCGGCGATGATATCGAGGATCGCCTTGTTGTAGGCGTTGAACATGCGCAGATCCGGGCCAAGGAACACGTCCTTGTCGATGGCCGCGGCGGCCTCGTCGGGCGGCCCCTCCTGATCGAGCGGCTTGGCCGGTCGATTGAGGATCATGATCTTGCCGTATCGGAAAAGGTTCTGCAGACTGTGCGCGACGATGCGCTGCGTGTTCGTCTCATATCGCTGGGCATCGGGGTCCTTGTTCTCCTTGGCCACACTGAGCCCCTTGAGCGCCCAGTAGATGGCGTGGCTGTCGGGATGCCGCCAATCGAGAGGCAGATGCACGTTGGGATCGGCGAAATCGATCGGCCCGTACTCCCGGCTGACCTGCTGCATCCGGGCCGGCTCCAGCTTCCAGGTGTTTCGCAGCTCATAGGCCTTGGCAAACAGATCGAACCGCTGCAATGCCATCGTGCCCCGGAAGCGATCGACGACGTCGAACGCCGCCTGGGGGAATCGGGCGGTGTTGCGGCGCAGGGCCAAATAGTTCTGGACGAACTTCTGCTCGCCTGTGAATGGCTCGCCGATCGCCTGCAAGGCCTCGATGAACGGCGCGGCATTCGGATCGCCGGCAATCCGGGCCCACTCCGTGGGCATCGCGATGAGGGCATCGTAGAACGCGTTGTCATCGGCGGAAAGATGATTGTCTTCGGAGCCGAGCAGAGGACCGATCGCCTCGGCCAATTGAAGCTTGTAATACTTGTGCGCGTCGTCCGAGACACCCCCGAGCTTGTGCTGGAAGATGCGGGCCAGCTCCCGGTAGAGCTGGACGCTACGGGGATTGATCGGGATTCCCTTGTCGCGAAGCAGCTCGTAGCCGTTTTTGACCCAGCGCCATCGCTGTTCGGGCTGCGAGGCGGGAATGGCCACGGAGATGTTGTAGGCCATGTTCCAGGCGTGGAATTCCCAGACCGCCGCGAAGCGGGGCTGCAACGTCGTGATCCACTCGGCGAGCTGCTTGGCGTCGAAGAACTGCCCCTCTTCCTTCAGCTTGTCGGCTCGCATCCACAGGATATCGACGACCAGCCCGCGGAACGCCCCCATTGCGACGGTGGCGAAGGCCAGGGACGGCGGCGCGTTTTCAAGCGGCTCGTTGACCACAAGCCCCATCTGGTGCCGTTGCGCATTGATGTAGTCGAGCTGCGCGCCGGCGGCCCAGAAGAGCCCGGCGGCCATCGCCAGGCAGATTGCCATGACTACAATGTCACGTCCACGCATGGTTCATTCCACGATGCCGTCGTCCGTCGTCGATCCGGCGTTGCCCGCGAGGGCCGCCGGCCCGTCATATGACGATCCTGGCCAGTTCACGGAAGCTGAAAACGATCAAAGCCAGCACCAGCAACACGAACGCCTGGATACCGACCATGAGCAATAGAACGCGTCCGAGCATCGACCAGGCGATCAGCCGGCCGGGAACCAGGAACGCGGTCGGGTTGTACTTGTCGAACTGCGGCAGCAGCCGGACCAGCGCCCCGATGGTGTACGAGTAGACCTGCCACGCGCTGGCGCTCAGTTGCTCGAATGATTCCAGAACGAACCCGCTGACGGTTCCTGTGAAGAAGATCACCAGACAGAACAGGATCGCCACGGGGAACGACAGAAAACTGGCCGCCAGCAATCCGAGACATGCCAGGAAGATCAGGCGGAACAGGATCAGCAGCGTTCCCCGAATGAAGTTGCTCGTGAAGGTGTCGGCCTTGTAGAGGATCTCGAGGCCGTCTTCGATCGGGAAGATGACCGTCGTGCTGTTGGCGGGAACGTTGAGAAATCCCACGGCGAGGTAGCCGTCGTCGGCAATGACGCGCGCCGGCACCTCGATCTCCCGAAACGTCCGGACCGGATCGGCCCGGTCCTCCGGCCAGATCGGGGTCTTGAAATCCATGCCGTAGCGCACCTGTCGCATGTCGCCAATCTGCCAGCGGCCGTAGATCAGCCCGTTGGGCGGCTCCACCGCAACGTCATATTTGAAGCGAATGAAAATGCTCTGATCCGGATCGAGCGGTCGAACGTTCTGAAACTCCCAGACCAGTCCATCCCCGACTCCGGTGGCCCGTTTCTCCAGTTGCTTGCGCAGGGTCAACTCGCGGAGGATCCGATCCGGCGGCAGCGCCGGATAGGCCTCTCGCAACTGCCCCGTCCTCTCCAGGCGGTTGTAGAGGTCGGTGACCTCCTCTTCCACATCGGGCGCCGCCGGCACCAGGCCGGCGCGGGCGGTGTAGAATTCATTGTCGATCTGACGCAGGGTTTCTTCGGAGGCGTCGTAGAAGCCGGGCAGGAACACCACCACCCCATAGACGATGCCCGCAAAGAGCGTCACCAGGGCAACGTTCAACACAACCACGCCCAGCAGTTTGCCGAGCAGGAGCTGATAGCGCCGGATCGGCTTGGTGGCAACGGTGTAGATCTGTCGTTGTTCAATGTCGCTGGTGATCGTATAGACTGAAACGATGATGGTCAGCAGAGACAGCAACAGGCTGGTCAGAGACAGGCCGTAACTGACGAACGTCTGGAGCCGGCCCTTGAGCGTGCCATCCCCGGTGGCGGTCAGCCCC
Source organism: Planctomycetota bacterium (assembly GCA_012719085.1). Classification (GTDB taxonomy): domain Bacteria; phylum Planctomycetota; class Phycisphaerae; order Sedimentisphaerales; family Anaerobacaceae; genus Anaerobaca. The sequence continues at coordinate 17,840 of JAAYBA010000252.1, read as the reverse complement.
AGCACAGGCAACAGGACCAGCAGAAGAACGATGAAGATCAGCGCGATCTTCATTCGCAGGGCCTGTCGGATCGTATTGACCGCTACCGCCCAGATCCTACCCATGAGCGGCCTCTTCATCTTTCGGTCCTTCGTGCGGCCTTTCGGTCGTCGCGGGCGGCGTCTTGCCGGTCAGCGCGTCCAGGACCCCCTGGCGGACCTTTCGATCTTGGGGTTCGGCCACCTCAGACGGCGCTGGTTTGGCCGGCCCCACCTGTTCAGTCGCCGCCGGCGGCGTCGACTTCGTTAGCTCGCCGAGCAGGTTTCGATCGGGCTCAGGAGCAGGCACCTCCGACGGCTGGATACGCTGCGTCGCAGGTGACTCGGCCGGCTTGTCCTCGGAAACCGGCGCCGAGACGAGTTTGTCGAGAATACCCGCCTGCGACTTCTCGGCCATGAGGAACTCGCCGATCTGCGTCGTGCTGACTGCGCCGCTGGTCGGGCGGGCCTGCTGCTGCGCTTCGACCACCGTGTTGATGAAAAACGTTTCGAGCTTCTCCATCGGACTGGTGATCTCACATTCAGCGTTTTCCGACTCCAGAATGCCTCGGATCTTGTTGACGGCCTCGTCGCTGACGTCGCTGGTGACGATCTGGCGGCGGCCGCTCTGTTGAAGCAACTCGCGGACCTGGCCTTCGGCCTGGATGCGGCCGCCGTAGAGAATCGCGATGCGATCGCAGACGTCCTCGACGTCGGCCAGCAGGTGGCTGCACAGCAGAATGGTCTTGCCCCGCTCGGCCAGTTTGATGATCAGGTCTTTGATCTGGCGGGTCCCGATGGGGTCCAGCCCGGTCGTCGGCTCGTCGAGAATCAGCAGGTCGGGGTCGTTGATGAGCGCCTGGGCCAGGCCGATGCGACGGGCCATTCCCTTCGAATACATGCCGACGGGCCGGCTGGCGACGGCCCGCAGGCCCACCATCTCGAGCAGGGCCTCGATCCGCATCTTCCGAACGTTCGGCGCCAGCCCGAAAAGCCGCCCGTAGAAATCGAGCGTCTCGCGGGCGTTGAGAAACCGATACAGATACGACTCCTCGGGAAGAAATCCGATCCGCCGATTGATCTTCGGGTCCGTCCCGTCGCCGCCGAGCAGCAGCGCGTGGCCCTTGGTCGGATGCAACAGGCCCAGCAGCATTTTGATCGTGGTCGTCTTGCCCGATCCGTTCGGTCCGAGCAGGCCGTACACCTCGTTGTAGCGAATCTGCAGATTCAGATCGTCCACGGCGTAGGCCTTGGCGCGCCCCCACCAGTCGGAGAAGACCTTCGTCAGCGAGATGGTTTCAATCGCATAGTCCATGATCTGTCGCACGCACTCCAAAGGAACCGTGTGCTACCGGGGACGGCCTCGGCCGCCTCCTCCCTGTTCTCACGACCCGGACGGCGCCGGGTGCGCGTCGTGGTCAAGGTTCTCGCCGTAGCGAACCAGCCGTGCGCTGTTGAACACCACCACAAGCGAACTGGCGAAGTGCAGAAACGCCGCCATGCTCGGCGGAATGAACTTCGCCAGCGAAATGCCGATCACGATGAAGCCGATGCCAAAGCCGAGATTCTGGTTGATAACGCTTCGCGTCTTGCGCGAGACCTGGACGAGGAACGGAATGCGACGCAGATCGTTGCTCATCAGCGCAATCGAGGCCGAGTTGATCGCAACATCGCTTCCGGCGGCCCCCATCGCGATGCCGAGATCGCCCGCTGCCAGGGCCGGGGCGTCGTTGATGCCGTCGCCGACCACCACGACCGTGTGTCCGTCACGTTTGATCTGCTCGACGATGGCGAGTTTGTCCTGCGGCAGACAGTGGGCCTTGTAGTCGGTGCAGCCCAGTTCGCCGGCGACGCGATTGGCGACTTCGCCCCGATCGCCGGTGAGCATCGTCACCCGCTTGACCCCGATGTCGACGAGTTCCCTGACGGCCTGCTTGGCCTCGGGTCGCGTCTTGTCCTGCAGGCCGATCCAGCCGATGCACCGCGAGCCTTTGGCCACGTACAGCGTGCTGAACCCCTGCTCTTCATCCATCGCCGGATTGGTGATGCCGCTGAAGTCGGCGCCGTTCTCCCGCAAGAACGTCTCCCGGCCGACCATGATCCGGATCGAATCGACGGTGGCGGTGACACCCTTGCCCGGCGTCTCTTCGAAATCCTGGGCCGCAGGCAGAGACAGATTGGCCTCTTTGGCCACCTCGTGCAGAGCGCGGGCCGCAGGGTGTTTGCTCAACTGTTCGGCGGCCGCCGCGTCGGCCAGCAGTTCGGCCGGCTCGACGCCTTCGGCCGGCGTCAGTTTGGTCACATAGAGCCGGCCCGTCGTCACGGTGCCCGTCTTGTCGAAGACCAGCGCGGTCATCTTGCCGGCGATCTCGAGGTCGGCCACGTTCTTGACAAGGACGCCCAATCGCGCGGCAGCCGAGATGGCGGCCACCATCGCCGTCGGCGTCGCCAGGATGATCGCGCACGGACAGGAGATCACCAGGATGGTGATGGCCTGATTGATGTCGCGCGTGAAGAACAGAACGATGGCCGCGATCATCAGAACGGTGGGGATGTACCACATGATGTAGCGGTCGATGATCCGCATGATCGGGATCTTCGTGTGCTCGGCCTGCATGATCAACGACTGGACCTTGCCGAGAGTCGTGTCCTGTCCGGCCTTGGTCACGCGGATGTCCATCGCGCCGGTCAGGTTGTTCGTGCCGGCGAACACCTGCATGCCGGGCACCTTGTCGACCGGCAGCGATTCGCCCGTGATCGTCGCTTCGTTGACGCTGCTGAGCCCGCTGGCAACCTCGCCATCGGCCGGAATGTTGTCGCCGGGACGCACGCGAATCAGGTCGCCCGTCTTCAGAGCGCTGACCTTGACCTCCTGCTCGGCGCCGTCGGCGCCGACCAGATTGGCCCGGGTCGGCGTCAGTTTGATCAGCGACTCAATCGATGCGCGGGCGCCCAGCGCCGTTCGCGTCTCGACCAGCTCGCTGAGCAGCATGAAGAAACCGATCAGTCCGGCCGCCACATACTCGCCCGTGGCAAACGCCGCTACGATGCCCAGCGCCGCCAGCTCATCCATGTGCGATTCGCCCCGGATCAGGCTGAGCATCGCATGGATGACGATCGGCAGGCCCAGCAGCAACGCCCCGAGCATGGCGAAGATCTCGGTGTTGAAGCTGTCGGGGCCGTAGATGAACCGACCGACGCCGCTGTTGATCAGGAGGACGCCGCCCGCCAACGTTCCCAGAAGGGCCAGGCTGACGCGCCACTGCTGGCCTCGGGTCTCTTCGGCGGTGTCCTGTTGAAAGTGCAGATGCTGATGCGCCATAGTTCCGTTCTCGTCGTCCGGGTTCCGACCGATCGAGCCCGCGGGGCGGGGTGACGGCCGCTTCGTTTGTCTTTGATCGTTACGGCGATTGCTTGGGTTTCAAGGTCTGGTCGCGGTTCACCAGGATTCGGATCTCCTGGCCCTTGGACAGCTCGGCCGGACCAAGAACGAATTTCTCGTCGGCGTTCGCGAGCACCTTCTCGATCGTATCCAGATAGATGCCCTGGACCACCAGTTCCGGCCACTTGCGATATTCCGGCAGAATGCTCATCAGATAGGTGGCGTTCGCCTTGGCGCCTTCGACGACTTTGGTGCTGTGCGCCTCGGCCTGGGCCACGGTGTTCTGGGCTTGTCCGGCCACCTGGGACCACAAAACTTCCAGACGGTTCTCGTCGGGATCGTCCACCACGAGGGCGGCGTGCAACGTCTCGGCAATCTGGCCGGCCGCGTCGGTGAGCGTCTGCTCGGCGTAATTCCTCGCATCGCTGATCGCCATGCCGCTTCGCTGGCTGGCGGCGACATACTCCTGAAAGGCCGCTTCCACCTGCTGCGGCCAGGTGGCCGCCACGAGCTGGACCTTGGTCACGCGGATGCCGCTGTCGATGGCGTCCAGTTTCTGCTGGACCAACTGTTCGACGTGTCGGGGAATCGTGTCGGTGCTCTGGATCGCTTCGTCAATGGTGTAGTTGACCATCGCCGTGACGACGCTGTCCTCGACCACGCTTCGGAGCAACGGAGCGATCCATTCCTTCATCACCTCAAAGTAGACTTGTCCCGGACGGACGTCGCGGACATAGACATTCGCGTAGAACGCCTCGACGTTGCCCACCTGGTAGTCGATCTGCCACTGTGTATGGACGATGCTGTAGTCGCTGCTCTCGCCATGCCTCGCCACGTCGGCCGTGTCCGGGTCGGTCTCCACCTGCAGCAGGAGACGGCGCGACTCGTCGGTGCGTCCGCGCGTCAGACAGTAGCCCTCTGTCAACGGATTGAGCTTTTCGGGCACCATATTGCGCGGTTTTGGGCCTTCCCCGAGGATATCGTTCCGCGTCTGCCGGTACCAGAACGACGTAACGGGCAGCCGGATCTGCGCCTCGACGGGGATCTTGACCAGCTCATCGACCGGATACGGAAAGACCCAGTGCCAGCCGGGCCCCAGAACGCGCTCTTCGCCGACGCCTCGAATGGCCCCGAAGCGCAGAACCAGCGCCCGTTCGCCCGGCTCGACCGTCTTGAAGCCCGAAACCAGAAAGGCGACGACCAGCACGATCATAATCACTTTCAGAATGGCGAAGCTGATCCGCAGCGCATCGGACAGGGACTTGCCGGCCGCATCCAGCTCCTGAGACTCAATGGCCTCGCGATCGTCTGGCGTCACGTGCTCGTGGCCATGTTCGTGTTCGTGTTTATGTGCCATAGGTCCTCAAGGAGAAACGGAAGGAATCTCCGTACCCAACGCAGATCACTTTCCCGGTTCCAGTGACGGCATTTCCCGAAGGTACTTGAACGGTTCGGCGTCCGGCGGAATGACGAGGGTCGCCCGCTCTTTCAACGTCGTCTGCAGGGCCTCCAGATTCCGCAGGAACATCGCCAACCCCGGCGCCTCTTCCATCATCTGATAGTACTGGGCCGCCTCCGCGTCACCGCGCCCGCGAATGGCCTTGGCCCGACCCTCGGCCGCCGCCAACAGCGCGGTCGTCTTGGCGTCGGCATCGGTTCGAATCTTGGTGGCCTCGGCGTGGCCCTGGGCGATGGTGGCCTCGGTGCGTCGGCGTCGTTCGGCCCGCATCCGCTCGAAGACCTCCTTGGTCACGTCCTCACTGATCTTGAGCTGCTTGATCCCGAGCGTCTTGATCTCGATGCCGTAGTCGTTCCGCACGGGTTCCTGGAGATCGGCCAGCATCTCGGCCTGAATCTCGGCGAGTTTGATCTTCTCGGTGTCGCTGTTGACGAACTCGTCGAAGGTGTGCTCTCCGATCACCCGATTCTGCGCGTTGTTGAGCCGGTATCGAATCGCATCGTTGGCGTCGGCGACGCTCCCCAGAGCGTTGAGAAATTTCAGCGGCTCGGCGACCCGCCAGACGACGTACGTGCTGACGATGAGGGGCACCGCCCCTCGCGTGGTGGTCTCGGCCGGAGGCGTGTCGAGCACCCGCATCCGCGCGTCGAACCGGTGGACCCGCTCGATCGGAGTCGGCCATTTGAAATACAGGCCCGGACGCGTGATTTCGCGATCGTCCAGCGGCCGCCCGAAACGCGTGATGAACGCCGCCTCCGTCTCGCGGACCTGAAACGAGATCAGATAGAGCATCATGGTGCCGAAGATGACGGCGATCAGTAGCGGAATAGCGATCTTCTTCATTATCTGATGGTCTCCTCTATGCCGGCCATGTCCAACAGATTGGTCGGGAGCCTGTCCTGAAGGTCTATGATAATCACCTGGCTGTTGTTCGGATCGACGGCCACCACATACTTGCGGATGTCCTGCAGCGCCTCTTCGAGCACCGCCAGACGCTGCTCTTGCTTGTAGATCCTTGGTGCGGCGTTGTAGGCTTGGATCTGTCCGGCGAACCGCTCCCCCGTGGCCCTGGCGAGCGTGGCCTTCTCAAAGGCATAGCTCTGGGCCTCCCGAAGGGTCCGGAAGATGTCGCCCTTGGCCTCGGCCAAGGCCTCATCGAACTGCGCCCCCAGGCGCTCGACGTCCTCCGTCTGTCCTGTCGCCTGCGCCCTCTGATAGGCCGCCGCCAAATCCGCCAGTTCGTACGCCTTCTCCACTGAGCCGATCAGCGTCCCCAGCGTCGCATTGCGCTGCGCTTCGGCGTTCAGGACCAGGGCCTGCTTGCGCTGCACGGCCCCGATGACGGCCTGATAATCCGGCGCCACTTCCGGAGGTGGGTGGATGCCCTGAACCCCGAGAAACACCACCTCGATACCGAGTCCCTGCTCGTCGGCGGCCTTCTGAATCCTCTCGGTGAGGATCTGCTTGGCCCGGGTCCGGCCGGCGCCCAGAAGACTCTCGTTGTCCACCTGCCCCGTAGCCGTCATGTCGACTTCGATTTCGGCGCTGGCGGCGAATTCCGTCAGTTCACGGTAGCAGATGTCTTCGAGCAGAGCGGCGGGGTCCCGATGGCCATAGATGTACGTATACAGGTCCTTGATGCGGTACTGGATCGGCATGTTCGCCTTGACCAGACTGACGGGCGCGGCCCCTTCCGCAAGAGTCTCAGGGCCCTGTTCGCTGGCCACCAGAAAGCTGAATTCGCTTTCGTAGTGGGTCTGGCCCCAAAGAAGCGCCGGTTCGCTGATGGGCCGGCCGGTCTTGGCGTCCCTACGCGGAACGTAGCCCACGTAGAGCTCCATGATCTGTTGGGTCGGATACTTGTAGGCGATGTCGATCGGCCAGGGCAGTTTGAAATGAAGACCCGGCATCAAGTGGCGAACCTGGCCGTCGCCGTTCACAGGATCGCCGAAGCGCTCGACGATCACCTCTTCGTCGGGCAGGACCACGACGATGCAACTGGCCAGATAAAGCGTCGCGATCGAGAAGAGAATGAGCGGCACGACGGCCTTCTCCAACAGCTTGTAGAACCACGTCTGGGAGACCTGAAAGCCGAACTGGTAGTCGATGGCCGCTGCGAGACTTCGGAAGACACCGCCGGGTTCGTTGATGATCCCGAGCAGGCGACTGTCGAATGCGGCCCGGCTGTACTGCCCCTTCAAACGCGGACGATAGACGTCCAGCACCGTGTTCACCGCCGTCTCGACGCCGAGCACGATCAGAAGGATGGGGACGACATATCGCATGACCGCAAGAGGCAAACGGAAATGGAAGTGCGTCCCCGCCAGGGACAATGCCAGGGCAAAGCAGACCACCGCCACGCCCAGCAGAAAGCTGCCCCCCGCCCGCAACGGCTTCCACGCCGGCTCGGCCGACATCCCCGTCGCATAGCGCGACAGCAGAAAGCTGACGAACGCCACCGTCGTCAGGAGGATCGCACAGACCAGAGGCTGTTGCGTCGCCGCCGAGATCGCCGGGCGAAGACCACGCAACAGCGTCAGTCCCAGGGCAATCTCATAGGCCGCGATCAGGGCGCCAAAGACCGGGACGAACCACTTCTCCAGCAGATCCAGGCGGCGCTGCGCCGCCGCCAGCAGGGTCGCCCGCTCGCCCTTGCCCTCGAACAGAGTCGAGCCGCTCTTGTCCTGGGCCAGTTGCGTCATGTCCAGACGCTCCTGCTCGGCCAGACTGCGCTGGTGAAACTGAATCGCCAGCACCAGCCAGATCAGCGCGGCGCCGAGGATCTGCCACGCCACGGCCGAGACGGAGAAGAACCCGCTCCAGCGGCCGAGGAAGAAAGCAATCCCGAAAAAGATCAGGCTCAAGACCAGGGAGACCCAGGCCACGTGCTCGGGGCGTTTCGACGATGTCGTCATTTTGTGCTTCGACTCCCAGAAGCGAACAAAAATCCGCTTATCCAGTATCTACTAATCTGAAAGCTCCGCCTTTACAGGCAGGAAGGCCGGTACTATAACACGCACCATGAGTCTCGTGTAGGGACAATCGCGAAAAAATGCGCTCCTGTCCGCCTGTCGCAACGACGACACGCAGGGGCGCCTTCGGATGTCAGGGTCGAACATGCTCAACAAGCTCGCTGCCATTGCCAAAAACACGTTTGTCGAAACCATACGTCAGCCAGTCTATGCAGTGATCATCGGGATCGCTCTGCTACTGTTTCTTTTGAGCCCGTCGCTGTCGATGTACACCATGGACGACGACAATAAGCTGCTGCGCGAAATCGGACTTTCTACGCTGTTTCTGACGAGCTTGTTCGTGGCGATCTTCTCGGCGTCGGGGGCGGTGGCGGTGGAACTGGAAAATAAGACGATCCTGACCGTGCTGACCAAGCCGGTTCAACGTCCGATATTCGTGCTCGCCAAATTCCTCGGCGTGGCCGCCGCGGTGGCTTTGGCGCACTACATCGGCACGATCGCCCTGCTGATGGTCATTCGCCACGGCGTCCTCGAGACGGCCTCGGACACGCACGACTGGACCGTCATCGGTTCGGCCGCCGTCATCCTGGCGATCACCCTCCTGCTGAGCACCTTCTTCAACTATGCGTACGACTGGAAGTTCACCTCGACGGCAGTGGTGGTCCTGGCCATCCTCGCCACATTCGGCATGGTGTTCCTGGCATTGATCGACCGCGACTGGCAGTTCCACCCGTCCCAGAACGGGATTCACCGTCTGGACGTGTACGGTGCGGCCCTGCTGTTCCTGGCGGCCCTCGTCATCGCCGCTCTGGCCGTGGCGGTGTCGTCGCGATTCAACACCGTGGCCACCCTCTCGGCCTGCATCGGGCTGTTCCTGCTGGGACTGACCAGCGACTACGTATTCGGACGGTTCGCCGCGACCCATCTGTGGGCCCGAATCGGCCGTGCCCTGGTCCCCAACCTCCAGGTCTTCTGGATCAGCGACGCCATCTATGAAGGCAGCGTCGTCCCCGCCAGGTACATTCTCGTCGGGGGCGCCTACGCTCTGTGTTACACCACCGCTATCCTCGCCGTGGCCGTGACGCTGTTTCAGAGAAGACAGGTGGGATGACCTGCAAAGCCCTCAGGACGCTTCCGTCAGCGTCCGCGCCATGGCGATTTCGTCGCACTCCTGCTGCTTCGGACAGCGGGCGCAATCACTCCAGACCTTCATGGGCAGATCTTCCTTCTCGACGACGGAAAACCCCACCCTTTCGAAGAATCGAGGCTCCAGGGTCAGGGCGAAGACCTTGGGCACCCCCAATCGCCGCGCCTGCTCCACCGCGGCCTCGACCAGGGCCCGTCCCAAACCTCTGCCCTTCTGGCCCGGGGCCACGGCCAGCGACTTGATCTCGGCCAGATCCGACCAGATAATCTCCAGCGCACAGCAGCCGACCACCGCCCCATCCACTTCGGCGACGTGGAACATCTGGAGGTTCTCATAGATCTCCGCCAGCGACCGAAACAGCATCTTGTCGTGTTCGGCATAGCAGTTGATCAGGGCCGAGATCGCCTTGGCGTCCGAGATTTTCGCGCTGCGCACATTCATATGGTCGAGCAGTATACCGATCCGGCCGTCCTTTGCAACGACGATTCTTCCGGCGTCCATCGCACACAAAAAAGGGAAAAAAGGACTGGCAAAACCAGGCGCGACCACTACAATAGCGCGGATTTGGGGCCGGATGCCGTAGGTAGAATGAAGTTCGTACTGATTGACAAAATCGTTTCGTTGGAGATGGGGCGCCGTCTGTGCGCGGTCAAGAGCGTTTCCCTGGCGGAAGAGTACTTGGCCGATCATTTTCCCACATTTCCCGTTCTGCCGGGCGTCTTGCTGCTGGAAGGACTGGTCGAGTCGGCCGGCTGGCTCGTGCGGACCGGGGAAGACTTCGCCCACAGCATGGTGCTGCTCGAATCGGCGAGGAATGTCAAGTACAAGAGCTTCCTGGCGCCCGGCTCGCAGGTGGTCTACACAGTCGAGGCCAGGACCATCGACGAACGTCTGAGCAGCTTCTCCGGCTACGGCACGGTGGACGACGCACCGATCCTCGAGGCCCGCTTCGGCTTGCGGCACTTCAACCTGGCCGAGCGGAACCCCGCCTGGGCGGCGACCGACGCCCGGATTATTGAAGAGATGAAGAATCGGTACAGACTGCTCTGGCAGCAGAGCTGAACCGGCCGTTTTGGAATAGGGATGTTCACAGGGTTGCAGGACCGGAGGTACCAGAAACCATGACCATGAGTCGCGATGAGATTTTTCAGAAGGTCCAGGAAGTGCTGGTGGATGCCCTCGGGGCGGACGAAGACGAGGTGACGGCCGACGCCACGCTCATGGGGGACCTGGGCGCCGAAAGCATCGACTTCCTGGATATCGTGTTTCGCTTGGAGAAGGCGTTTGGCATCAAGGTGCCGCGTGAAGAACTGTTCCCCGCCGAGAGTTTGTTGAACAACCCCGATCTGGTCAGCAACGGCAAACTGACGGAGCAGGGCCTGGCTGAATTGCGCGCCAGCGTGCCCCACACCGATCTGACCGCATTCGAGGCGGACCCCGATATCAACAAACTGGCCAATCTGTTCACCGTCAATGCCATCGTCAACTACATCGACGGCAAGGTCAATGCCTCCTAAGCGGGCACATCCCAACAGCCGGACGGCGGCGGGATCGAGCCCATCACGCCCGTCGTCGGTTCCGTTATGGATTGTCTATGCGTTGGATCTGGATCGATAAATTCCTGGAATTCGAAAGCGGCCGTCGCGCTGTGGCCCTCAAGAACGTGACGTTGGCGGAGGACCACCTGCACGATCACTTTCCAGGCTTTCCGATCATGCCGGAGTGCCTGATGATCGAGGCGATGGCCCAGACCGCCGGGATTCTCGTCGGCCAGGCGAACGACTTCCGCGAGAAGGTCGTCCTGGCCAAGATCAGCAAAGCCGTCTTCTTCGACTTCGTTCGGCCGGGCGACACCCTGCGGATCGAGGCGCAGATCGGCTCGATCGCGCCGGAAGCCGCAAGCACCTCCGGATGCATCCTGCGCGACGAGCAGATCATCGCCGAGATCGACCTGATGTTCAGTCACGTCGATCAGAACCTGGCCGGCAAGAAGTTCCCCGAGGAGAATTTCGTCTTCACGGGGTTGTTCACGTCGCTTCTGCGCGACATCGTTCTGGATGCGGCCGCGTCGCCGGCGGAGTCTGCCTGATGGAATCGGCTCGTGTCGTCGTAACGGGACTCGGTGCGGTCGGCCCTCTCGGCCTTGGCGCCGACTTGATGTGGGCCGGCCTCTGCGAGGGACGCAGCGGTATCGCCCGCATTCGGGCGTTCGACCCCGCCGGGCTGCCCTGCGAACTGGCGGGCGAGGTTCCCGACTACAACATCCAGGACTACGTTCCGCGCAAATACCGCAAGAGCTGCAAGCTGATGTGCCGCGACATCGAGCTGGCGGTCATCGCGGCCCAGCAGGCGGTCGCCGCCAGCGGCCTCGTGACCAAAGCAATCGATCCGGACAACGTCCGCATCGCCCCGGCTCGCATGGCGGTCAACATGGGGGCCGGCATCATCAGTTGCGAGATGCCTGAGTTGGCGCCGGCCATGGCCGTCAGCACCGCCGACGGCCGCTTTGATGTGCGCCGCTGGGGTCGCGAGGGACTGGATCACGTCACACCGTTGTGGCTGCTGAAGTACCTTCCGAACATGCTTGCCTGTCATGTCGGCATCATCCATGATGCTCAGGGCCCCAGCAATACAATCACCTGCGCCGAAGCATCGGCCCATCTGGCGATCGCCGAGGCGGCGCAGATCATCGCACGCGGCGACAGCGATATCGCCCTGGCCGGGGCGGCCGAGGCAAAGGTCAACCCGGCCCTGATGGTTCGACAGATCCTGCTGAAGCGGACAAACAACACGTGCAACGACCGGCCTTCCGAGGCTTGTCGGCCCTTTGACGCAAATGCGTGCGGCTCGGTCTTCGGAGAGGGCGGCGGCGTGCTCGTGCTGGAGAGCCTCGATCATGCCCGCCATCGCGGCGCGAAGATTCTGGCGGAACTGGTGGGAATCGGCCAGAGCCACAGTCTCGGCCCGGCCTATGCACAGCTCGAACCGGACGGCCAGGCCGTCCGCATCGCCATTGAGGAGGCCCTGGACGACGCCGACATCGACGCCCGCCGGCTCGATCTGCTGATCCCGCACGGAACCGGCGTCCCGCACGACGATCTGGCCGAAGCCAGAGGAATCCAGGCCGCTCTGGGCGAGGCGATCGACCGCGTGCCCGTCTGGCCGACCAAGAGCATGTTGGGCACCACCGGCGCCGCCTCCGGCGCGCTGGATACGATCGCCGCGGTACAGGCCATCACCACCGGCACGATCCCGGCGGCAAGGAACTTCGCGAAGGCGGCCGACGGCTGCCGTCTGCGGATCGCCACCGAAAGCGTCCGGCAGCCGATCGAGCATGCAATCTGTTGCAGCTACACACACGGCGGCCAGACCGCAGCGCTGGTGCTGAAGCGGTACGATGAGGGGGCTACGGAATAGAATATGAAGGCGCCTACCACCCATGAACGCGTCGTCATCACCGGGATGGGGATCGTCTCGCCGCTGGGCGCCGACGTCGAGACGGTATGGCAGGCAATCCTGGCCGGCCGCAGCGGCGTGGCGCCGACGACGATCTTCGACGCCTCCACGTTCCCGACCACCTTCTCGGCCGAAGTGAAAGACTACGATTTCCGACGGCATGTCCGTCAGACGGCGCGGCACGAAGCGTGCAGCCGCAGCTCAGGCTTCGCGATCGGTGCGGCCGTGCAAGCGTGCCGGCAGGCGGGAATCGATGTGGAGACCTCCTCCCCGACCGATGGGATCGACCGGACCCGGATGGGCATCTATCTCGGCGCCGGCGAAGGCTCACTCGACAGCGACGCGTTCTTCGCCGCGATCATCGCCGCATGGAACCCGGAAACCCGCGAGTTCGCTTGGCCCAACGCCAATCGCGTCGTGTTCGAGCAGATGCAGGCGGCCAAGGAACTCGAACAGGAGCCCAATATGGCCGCCGCCCACATCGCCACATTGACCGGGGCGAGGGGGCCGACCCGCGGCTGCCTGACCGCCTGCGCCGCCAGCACCCAGGCGGTGGGTGAGGCCATGATGCTGGTCCGACACGGCCGGGCCGACGTCGTCATCGCCGGAGGCGCCCATTCGATGATCCATATCCTGGGCCTGACCGGTTTTAACCGGCTCACGGCCCTCTCCAGACGGAATGACAGTCCCGAGACCGCCTCGCGGCCCTTCTGCGCCAGTCGCGACGGCTTCGTGCTCGGCGAAGGCGCTGCGATCGTCATCCTCGAGTCGTTGACCTCGGCCCGGAAACGCGGCGCGACGATCCTGGCCGAGTTGATCGGCTACGGCAGCAGTTCCGACGCCTTTCGCGTCACGGACATGCACCATGAAGGACGCGGCGCCGTCCAGGCGATGACCGCCGCGATGGCCGATGCCGCCGTGACCTATCGTGACATCGACTACATCAACACGCACGGCACGAGCACACAGGAAAACGATTCGGTGGAGACGCTGGCCATCAAGACCGTCTTCAAGGAGCGGGCCAAACAGGTGCCGGCCAGCAGCGTCAAGAGCATGCTGGGCCACCTGATCGCGGCCGCCGGCGCCGCCGAGTTGATCACCTGCGTCCTGGCGATGCGCGACGCGATCGTTCCGCCGACCATCAATCTGAACGACCCCGATCCCGAACTCGATCTGGACTACGTGCCGAACGTGCCCCGCAAGAGGCCCGTCCGCATCGTCATGAACGAATCCTTCGGATTCGGCGGCCAGAACAACGTGGTCATTCTCAAACAATACTCGGAGGCCCGGGAGAAGCAGCCTTGACGCCGCCGATTCGTTCCGTTCGGTAGGACCGACCTTCTCCGGGAGGAGAGACTATGATCGACATCAGAGAACTGCGAGAGCATCCCGAGATCTACATCAAAGCGGCGCAGGACAAACGGATCGAGGCCGACATTCCGAAACTGCTGGAACTCGACCAGCAGCTCAAGGACATCAAGGCCCGGCTCCAGGACATTGCCACGGAGAAAAACCGGATCGGCAAGTCCGTACCCAAGCTGTCCGGCGCCGAGAAGGATGCGGCCCTGAGCGAACTGTCGCGGCTCAAGCAGGAAGAAGAGGACGACCAGGAGCGCGTCAAGCAGTTGCAGCCGCAGTTCGACGCACTGATGCTGCAGGTCCCGCAGCCGGCCGACGCCGATGTGCCCGTGGGCAAGGACGACACCGAGAACGTCGAGCTTCGCCGCGAAGGCGAGGTTCGGTCGTTCGACTTCCCGGTCAAGGACCACGTCGAGCTGGGCGTTGCACTGAACATGATCGACATCGAGCGAGGCGTGAAACTGGCGGGCACGCGAAACTACTTCCTCAAGGGCGACGGGGCCCTTCTGCACTGGGCGGTGCTGCGCTTCGCGATCGACTTCATGCTCGAACGGGGCTATGTCCCCATGTCCGTGCCCTTGCTGATGCGCGACGAGGCCATGCAGGGCACCGGCTATTACCCCGGCGCCGAAGAGCAGACCTACCGCATGGAGAAGGACGAGCTGAGCCTCGTCGGCACGGCCGAGGTGCCGCTGACCGCCTATCGCATGGGTGAGATTCTCCAGGAACAGGAACTGCCGCTGAAGCTCGTCGCACTGTCGAGCTGTTTTCGTCGCGAGGCCGGTTCGGCCGGCAAGGACACCTACGGCCTGTACCGCATCCACCAGTTCGACAAGGTCGAGCAGGTAATCGTCTGCCGCAACAGCGATGAACAGAGCGCCGCCTTCCACGAAGAGATTCTCGCCAACTCGGAAGGGGTCATGAAGGCCCTGGGCCTGCCGTATCGCGTCGTCGCCGTCTGCTCGGGCGACCTCGGCCGGGGCCAGGCGAAGAAATACGACATCGAGGCCTGGATGCCGTCGCGCGGCAACTACTGCGAGACGCACAGCGCCAGCAAGTTCTACGACTTCCAGGCCCGCCGGATGAACCTGCGGTACAAGGACGCCCAGACGAAGAAGAACCTCTTCTGTCACACGCTGAACAATACGGTGATCGCCTCGCCGCGCGTGCTGATCCCGCTGATGGAGCTGTATCAGAACGCCGACGGCTCGATTACGATCCCCCCGGTCCTCCGCCCCTACATGCAGGGCAGAGAACGCATCACGGCATAGCGCGATCCCGTGCCCCTTGGGGCCTGCAAATCGGTGGGCAGGCCCCACGCCTTCGGACGCGGAAGCGATGGCAAACGATCACTTCTTGCGTGCCTTCTCCTCCAGCGTCTCCCGGGTCTGCTCCAGGTCTCCTGTGATCTCATCCAGCCGTTGCAGACTGCCTTCGATCTGTGCCCGCGCCTCTACCGACATCTTCTCGGTCGTCTCGTCCATCACGAACGGAGTGATGAAGACAACCAGTTCGCTGTTGGACTGGATGACGTCGTTGTGCTGAAACAGTCCGCCGAGGAGGGGCAGATCGCCCAGCAGCGGCAGCTTGCGTTTGACGGCGGTGTCCTTCTCGAACAACATGCCGCCGAGCATGATGGTCTCCCCATCCAGAACAACCATGTTGGTTTCGGTCTCCACCTTGCTGCGCACCGGCTGGTTGTTGATGACCTCGGTCGTCAGTTGAGACAGGTTGACGCGGATCATCATGCTGACGCGTCGCTCCGGCGTGATGCTCGGACGGACCTGCATGGTCATACCGACGTTCTTGAACTCCACGTTCTGCGTCACGCCCACGTTGGCTGATTGTGTCGAGCCGGCCAGGAAGGCGACCTCCTGGCCCTTGAAGAACATCGCTTCTTCATTGTCCTCCGTCCAGAGCGTCTGCTGGTTGAGGATCTTGGCGTGGGTCGTCTTGATGAGGAAATCAATCAATGCGTAGACGGCGGAAGTCCCCCCCACGATTGTGCCGGTCCCCTCGGCGCCCAGCGGTGTGTCGCTGGCCACCGCCGAGCCTCGGGTGGCCAGATTCGTCAGTTGGCCCAGAGCTGTCACGGCGTTCTCCCCCAGATTGCTGAACGCACCGGGGTTCGTCGCCAGTTGAACGCCCAAAGACGTCATGCTCCCGTGCTCGACCTCGACGACAATCGCCTTGACCAGCAACTGCTTGCCGGGCGTGTCCAGTTGATGAATGGTCCTGGCGATGTCGCCCTGGAACTGGGGCGGTGCCAGAACCAGGATCGACTTGCTGCGCGGGTCGGGAATGAATCGCACGCGCCCGATCACGTTGCTCAGGGGCTCTTCCTCTACATTGCGTCGCGCGCCGGCCGACCACCACGGCGTGTATTCATTGGCCCCGCTTCCGCCGCCTTCGCCCCCCTGGGGCCGCGCGGCCGCCTGGCCCTGGCCCTGGGTGCTGTCGTCCATCGAGTATTCATTGAGGCCTCGCGGCGTCCGGCGGATCCGGGCCGTCGTGCCCGGCTCGTTGAACATCGCGTTCATCCGTTCGGATAGGTCCTCCGGATCGGCGTATTGCAGTTGCACCACGCTCGGGATCTCGGCCATCTCCTGCCGGTCGAGGTCGTAGATCAACTGCTCGATAACGTCGTATGCCTGCGGGATCTTGCTGATGACGATGATCTTCTTGGTGCCCGGCACTTCCTCAAAGGTGAGCTGGCCGTAGAGCGGGCCGATGATCTTCTTACGCTGGTCGCCGCCCCGGCCGTACAGGATCATACGAATGAGGTTTGTCGAGCTGTCCTCGTCCTCGGAAAAGAGCTTTGTCAGCAGCCGGCTCATCTGGACGGGGTCGGAGTTCTGCAGCTCGATGATGCGCGGTTTGACCGCATCGACGTCCAACGGCACGTCCCAATCCGCGATCTGTTTCTCGATCTTCCGCATGTTCTCCGGCGAGGCGATCACCGTGACCTGGCCCATCGTCGGGAACGCGATCACCTTGACGGTCTCAGCATCCGCTCCGCGACTGCCCCGGCCATAGCGATAGTAGTAGTACGTATCATACTGCGGAATCTCCTCGCCGTAGAGACTGTCGATATGCGCCTTGATCTGCTCGGGATCGGCATACTCCAGGGTGAATCGCTTCGTCTCGAAGGTTCCTGTGGGAATGTCGATATCTGCGATCAGTCCCTTGACCATGTCCCGAAGCTCGGGCCGGCCGAAGATCATGATCTGTCGCGAGGTCTGCAGAGGTCGGACGAGAATGCTCGGCGTCAGTTGCGCCCCCGGCATGTCCCGCAGCGCCTGCTCGATGCGGCTGGCCACCTCCTGGGGATCGGCATAGGTAATCGCGATCGTCTCCGTCTCCGAAGCGACCGGCTCTTCCCGGTCGAGCTTGGCAATCCACTCGCCGACCTGCTTGACGTCGTCGGCCGAGCCCCTGGCGATGACCCAGCGGGCCTTCGGAACCGGAATCAGCACGAGCGGGATGTCCCCGGCGCTGATGATGACCGAACTGGCGGCCCCACTTTGCGCGGCGCCGCCGCGGCCGGCCGGCGAGGGCCGCACGCCCCGTCCGATGCTGGTAGGGGCACGGCCCCGCCCGGTCGGCATCGGCGCTTCCCCCAACAGCATGCGCAACAACTGGACGATCTCCGCCGGGTCGGCATACTTGATCTCGAAGAACTGCTCCACCGCCCGCCCGGATTCCGGCACGTCGAACTGATCGATGATTCTCTGAATCGACATGAGATTGCCCACGGTATCGATGACAAAGAGCATCCCGGTCCCTTCATCGATGCTGACGTGCCCGTATTCGCCGACGAGCGGCTGGATGATCTGGCCCATCTGGCCGGGAGGATAATTCTGCAGTCGGAAGAATTTGCGCACGATCTGGTCGCGATTCTCGACCATCGCCAGCGGCTGATCGGCGCCAATCGTCGGCACCACTCCCAGCTTGGCGTCGGCGATGGGCTTGAGGAAGAGCATGCTGTCGACCTCCTCGACGACGAAGCCCTTCATGCGCAGCGCGCTGTAGATCGTCGCCAGCGCCT